>JANOYI010000112.1:0-32338 GCA_031428795.1 Ilumatobacteraceae bacterium
CTTGACCGCATCGTCGTGGCTGTGCGTACGGATGTTGTTCTTTTCCTTGGCACGCACGGCGTTGATGACCATCTCGTCTTCACGCGAGCACTCGCCGACGACCATGCCTTCGTACACCGTCTCACCGGGGTGCACGAAGAAGCCGCCGCTGAGCTGCAGCTTGTCGAGTGCGTAGCCGGTGGTGACCCCCTGACGGTCGCTCACCATGGCGCCACCGCGGCTGTCGGGCATGTCGCCAGCCCAGGGCATCCAGCCCATGTGGTGCTGGTGCAGCAAGGCCGTACCGCGAGTGGCGGTCATCAGCAATGAGCGGAAGCCGATGAGGCCACGGCTGGGGCACTCGAAGGTGACGATGGTGCGGCCGGCATCGCCGCCGCGCATGTCGGTGATGCGGCCCTTGCGGGGCGCCAGTTCCTGCGTGATGGTGCCAACGTGCTCGTCGGGGACGTCACACACGCCGCGTTCCTGCGGCTCGAACTTTTTGCCGTTGACTTCCTTGGTGATGACTTCGGGTCGGCTGACCTGCAGCTCGTAGCCCTCACGACGCATCGATTCGATGAGCACTGCCAGCTGCAGTTCCCCACGGCCGGCGACTTCGATGACGTCGGGCGTGCCGGTCTCGAACAGCTTGATGGACACGTTGCCCAACAGCTCCTTGTTGAGGCGGTCGACCAGGTGGCGGCTGGTGAGGTACTTGCCGTCCTTGCCGGCGAGCGGCGAGGTATTGACACCGAAGGTCATACGCAGCACGGGCTCGTCGACAACGAGGCGGGGCAGCGCAATGGGGTCGATGACGGAGGCGATGGTGTCGCCGATCTCGACTTCGGGGAAGCCGGCAACGACGAACAGGTCGCCAGCACTGAGCTCTTCGACTTCGTTGCGGCTGACACCTTCGAAGGCCATCAGCTGCGAGAGGCGACGCTTCAGCGGCGGCTGGCCCTCGGCGAACTCTTCCTCCAGCAAGGCAACGGTCTCGCCACGCTTCAAGACACCGTTGACGACGCGCCCGATCGCCAGGCGGCCGAGGTACTCGCTGGCATCGAGCTGGGTGACCATGGCTTGCAATGGCGCTGAAGCATCGCCCACCGGCGCAGGAATGGCCTCGATGATGGTGTCGAGCAGCGGCCCGAGGTCGGCGTCGTCTTCCGGGTAGCCGATGCCGCGCATGGCCTTGCCGTCACGGGCAATGGCCGAGATGATCTCGAAGTCGATGTGCTCGTCGCCAGCATCGAGGTCGATGAACAGCTGGTACACCTCGTCGAGGACTTCGTCGGCACGGGCGTCTTGGCGGTCGACCTTGTTGATGATGACGATGGCCGGCAGGTTGCGGGCGAGTGCCTTTTGCAGCACGTAGCGGGTCTGTGGCAGCGGGCCTTCGGCGGCATCGACCAGGAGCAGCACACCGTCGACCATGGTGAGGGCGCGCTCGACCTCGCCACCGAAGTCGGCGTGGCCGGGCGTGTCGACCAAGTTGATCTTGACGCCCTTCCAGGTGATGGAAGCGGCCTTGGCAAGAATGGTGATGCCGCGCTCGCGCTCCTGGTCGTTGGAGTCCATGACTCGGTCGACAACTGCCTGGTGAGCAGCGAAGGTGCCCGTGGCACGCAGCAATGCGTCGACCAGGGTGGTCTTGCCGTGGTCGACGTGAGCGACCAGGGCAACGTTGCGGATTTGGGAGGTTTTCAGCGAAGACATACGAGCCAGGGTTCTTGATGAGGACCAGGCTCAGTAGCCGCGCAGTGAGAATCAGTCGTCGGACTCGTCGTCGTCTTCGTCGAAGGTGACACCGTACTTCTCCGCCAACGCGGCGTACTCATCATCTTCAGTGCTTGGACGCTGATCGCTGCCGCCGAACCCCAGATCAAATGCGCTGGGACCAGCCTGCTTGAGTTTCCGTGCTTCTTCGAAGCGACGGTGACGACCCTTCTTCACAGTAGGGCTCCCGAACCTAGAGAGTTGACATTGCGAGCCACTCTATCGGCTGTCTGTTCGATTGAGCGGGACAGGAAAGGTTCTCGGCGCGTATGGTGACCTTCATGGCCAGCTCACAGCCCGAATGGTGGAAAACAGCCGTCGTCTACCAAGTATATCCGCGCTCGTTCGCCGAGTCGACGGCATCGCCCAGCCCGACTCCGGGTGTCGGCACCTTGGCCGGCCTCAGCGAACGGCTCGACCACCTTGCGTGGCTCGGCATCGACGCTGTGTGGTTGTCACCCGTCTTTCGGTCGCCGATGGCCGACTTTGGCTATGACATCAGCGACTACTGCGCGATCGACCCCACGTTCGGCACCCTCGCCGCCTTTGACGAGCTCTTGACCGAGGCGCACGCACGCGGGATCCGGATCATCCTGGACTGGGTGCCAAATCACACCAGCGACCAGCACGCATGGTTTCAGGAGAGCCGACGCGACCGAACCAACCCAAAGGCTGATTGGTATGTGTGGCGCGACCAGCCACCGAACAATTGGTTGGCTTCGTTTCCCCGCGGTGAGTCGGCGTGGGAGTTCGACGCGGTTCGTGGGCAGTACTACCTGCGCTGCTTTCTCAAGGAGCAGCCCGACCTGAACTGGGACAACCCAGAGGTCGAAGCCGCAATGCACGACACGTTGCGGTTCTGGCTAGATCGCGGCGTCGATGGCTTCCGGATGGATGTGGTGCACCTGCTTGGCAAGGATCTCGACCTGAACGACCCACCCATCTGCCAAGAACGAGTGTGGGGCCACGTCCCCTACAACGACCAGCCGGTCACCCACCAGCGACTGCGCGCCATCCGACGCGTGCTGGACGAGTACGACGGGGATCGGGTCAGCGTCGGCGAGGTGTACCTGTTGGACGAGGCGGCCATGGCCGACTATTACGGCAACAACGACGAACTGCACCTCAGCTTCAATTTCCGGTTTCTGTGGGCGCCGTTCGACCCTGCCGAGCTGGCGACAAGAATCCGAACCACGCTCGCGCTACTCGCCGAGCGCAGGGCGTGGCCCACCTGGGTGCTCTCCAACCACGACGTTCCCCGTCACCGCCAGCGCTACGGCGGCGGCGAACTGGAGGCCCGCATGGCCGCGATCATGCTGCTCACCCTGCCGGGCACGCCATTCATGTATCAGGGTGAAGAACTGGGATTGATCGACGCCGACATCCCACCCGACCGCGTCGTCGATCCCGGCCTGCGCGACGGCTGTCGGGCACCGATTCCGTGGGATGCCACCGAGCTTCACGGTTGGGCCGCCGACCCGTGGCTGCCCTTCCCACCCGAAGCCGAGACTCGAAATGTGGCACTCCAACGCGCCGACGACGGCTCGATGTTGCACTTCTACCATCGCCTGTTGCAGCTGCGCCGCGGCATTGCGACCGCCGAGTTCGTGATGTTGGATGGCACGCCCGACCTACTGGCGTGGGCGCGCAGCGACGGCGACGCGACGTGGTTCACCTACATCAACCCGACCGAGATTCCTCAGCACGTCGGTGGCGCGATGACCGGAGCCACCATCATCCTCTGTACCGATCCTGCACTGGAAGGCTCCACAGTGTCCGCCGAGCTGCCGGGCCGCGTCGCCTTTGTAGCTCGCCGAGATGGCACGATGTAGTACATGGGTCGCGTCGTTGCTGTTCTCAACCAGAAGGGCGGGGTGGGCAAAACCACCGTCACGCTCGGCCTCGCTTCCGCCGCTGCTGCGGCCGGCCATCGTGTGCTTGTCGTCGACCTCGACCCACAGGGATCAAGTTCATGGGTGCTCGGCATCGACCCTGCGACGGTCGAGGTGTCGTCTGCCGATGTGCTCAGCCGCACGCCGGCGAGCAAGGCGATGGTGCCTTCCGCCTGGGGCGGCGAGGTGTGGGTCATCCCCGCTTCGCCGAAGCTGCTCGGCCGCGATCACGGGGGCAACCCGACGAGACTCCGCGATGCACTCGCCGAGGTCAGCGATCAGTTCCACGCGGTGCTCATCGATTGCCCACCGTCGCTCGGTTCGCTGAGTACCAGCGGTCTGTCCGCGGCAAGCCACGCGGTCATCGTGGTCGAGCCGTCGGCGCTGGGCTTGCGTGGCATCGGCGCCGTTGCCGATGTCGTCGACGAGGTGTGGGACGCACACAACCCCGACCTTGAACTGTCTGGTGTCATCGTCAACAAGGTGCCCGCCGTCAGCAACGAAGCCGACCGCCGCTACGAGGAGCTCACCCGGATTGTTGGCAAGCGTGCGATCTGGCAGCCAGTCATCCCGCACCGCGTCATTGTCAACCAAGCCATCGGCGACCGACGTCCAATCCACACCTACGGCATGCGCAGCGCCGATGTCTCAGAAGCGTTCGACAAGTTGTGGGCGAAGCTACGGCGCATCACCAAGCCGTAGTTGACTGCTCGACAGTTACAGCTCGACGATCTCCGGTTCGACGCCTTCCACTTCGAAGAAGAAAGGTTCAACGACTTCAGTCAACGGCTGTTCTGCGGGCGTCACGGGAGGCGTCACGTCAATCAGGCTGAGTCCACCGCGGCCATCGAACGTGAGAGCGGCACGCCCAGCGACCAACTTACGAATGCCCTCTCCGAGGAACTCGCCACGCCACCCAGTCGCAAGTCGAGCGTCCTCGTCGCCCCGCAGGAATGCCACTAGGTCATTGCGCGTTGCCAGCAGAGCAGTATCGATGCGACGCTGCCGAGCCACCTCGCTGACCCAAGCCGACACCAGCGTCACTGCCGGCCGCAAGCCACGATCGAGTTCTTCACCGTCACCGGCAGGCATCGAAGCCTCGTTGGATTTGCCCTCCTCGACGGCCGCCAAGATCTCCTTGGCGATCACGCCCCGAGTGTGGCGGTCGTCGACGCCACGACACTGACTGAGCTCGGCGATCGAGGTTGGCTGCTTCTGCGAGATGCCAAGAATCGCGAGGTCGGGCAACACCTGACGGACCGGCGAATCAAGCGACATCGCGCGCCGCTCGCGCCATGCTGCGACTGCACGAGCGACACCACGCGCCTTGGCCTTGAGTGCCCTGACGTCCTTGAGGCGAGTCCATGCCAGTTCCGGCTCGGTACCGCTCACGGGGCGAGTGCGTAACTCCTCGCACGCGTCGGCAACCCATTGCGTACGGCCATCGGTGACCAATTTGGCGTTCAGCTTGTCCTGCAGCTCCAGCAGGTACGCGACATCGCTGGCCGCATAGTCGCGTTGGTCCGAGCTGAGCGGCCGCCGTAACCAGTCGGTCAGGCGGTCGCCCTTCGCGGCTGTCACGCGTAGTTCGCTGTGCAGCAGCGACACGAGCGACGGCGTGCTGTAGCCGAGGAAGCCCGCAGCGAGTTGGGTGTCGTACAGGTGCAGCGGAATGGCACCCACTGCGTGTGTCAACACATCAAGGTCTTGCTGAGCGGCGTGCACGACGCACACCGATTCGCTGGCGAAGAGTTCCTTCAGGGGCGACAGCTCGCACGCCAGCGGATCAATGAGGACGATCTCGCCGGCGGCAGCGATCTGGATCAGCGCCAGCTTTGGGAAGTACGTGCGCTCACGGTGGAACTCGGTATCCAGCGCGTACCGGGGTTCGGTGAGCAACCGCTGGACGTAATCCGCGACCTCGTCAGACGAGTCGATCCAGCGATACGTCACAGAGGCTGGCTTCCTGCAACGACCGTGCGGCCGCTGACAATCCACTCCATCGTGCCGCCCGCCACATTGATGGCTTCGACGCCTTGCTGCGCCAAGAACTCGCAAGCACGCATGCTGCGACCACCCGATTTGCAGATCACGTACGTGGGACCATCGCCCTCGCTGGCAGGCTGAAAGGCTGCGACGTTGTCGGGCACGGTGCCGAGCGCTATGTGAATGGCACCAGCGACGTGACCCACTTCATACTCGTCGGTTTCACGAACGTCGATCAGGCGAACACCCGAGGCGAGTGCCGCCTCTAGCTCTTCGACGCTGATTTCGATAATCGACATAGCGACGAACGCTACTGCGGCAGGTCATCAGGCGTGTTCACGTTGGCCAGATCTTGAGGATTTGCGGGTATCTGTCGGGTTTCGAGTTGGTCGAGGACGGCGAGCAGTCGCCGCTCTCCGGCGTCGAATTCCCGTCGCAGGACGTCGAACGCGCTTTGGGACCACAGTGCGCACATCGGCTGCACGCGGTCGGTCACCGCGACGACTGCCTGCGCTGCGTTTCCTGCTTCGACGAGGGCAGAGACGGTGCCTGCCGTGAGAAACGGGAGGTCGCATGCGACAACCACAACGGCGGACGGAGCACAGGCCTTGAGCGCAGTGATCACTCCCCCGACCGGGCCTTCGCCGGGGTGTAGATCGGTGACGAATTCGATGCCCATTGCTTCGAGTGCGGGTTGATCGCCGCCGACTGCGAACACCGGATGGCAACCAGCGACCCTCAGCGCTGCCGCCACCCGCGCCGCCATGGCAACGCCGTCAACTTCGACGATCGCTTTATCGCGCCCCATACGCCTACTCGCGCCGCCGCACAAAATTGCACCGGCGGGCGCGGCAGTCGACGTGTCGCTCAGGCGGCACCGCCGGATGGGTCGAGTTGCCCGAGGAACAACCCGATCCGCTCGGCTTCGTCGGACTCACCAATTGCCGAGGCCATGGCGCCGAGGCCGCGCAGGCAGCCGAGGAACGGACGGTTGGTCTCGTCGGCCCAACGCACGTAACCCGAACCGCGCCAACCGTTGGCGCGCAGCGTATCCAGGCCGCGGTGATAACCGACCCGATAGGCCGCGTACTTTTCGATGGTGTCGGTGGCGATGTCGCCAAGCGTGCACCAGCCGATGAGCGACCGTGGGTTGTCGGCGACGATGGCCGCAGCGAGACCTCGCCGAACGTCGGCTGGGGACGCCAGGGCCTGTTGGACCGCGCGACGAACCGCCGCATCTTCCGCGGGCAGGACGGTGCGGGGCGGCCCCTGAGAGGTCAGCAGGATCGGTTGGTCACTCACCGGGCCACCCTACGGCCTATGGTTCGCGCATGATTGCACTGTCCCTGGATTCCGCCAAGACCATCGCCATCGTGGTGGTCCTTTTCTTCGTTGCGCTGTCGGTGATCTCGGCACTGGTGATCAAGAGCATCGTCACCAAGCTCATCATGGTGGTGCTGATGGCGTGCTTGGCGCTGGGTGTCTGGACACAGCGGACCAGCCTGCAAGACTGCGCCGACAAGGCGAAGGCAAAGGCTGAGGCCCTCGACGTCAGTGGTCTCACCTGCACCTTCTTCGGTACCGACATCGAGGTCGGTTGACGCTGAAGCCGAGCGACTTTTTCAAGTACGCAGCGGCGTTTTACTGATTGCTCTTGAAGGGTTGGCGCCCGGCGATGCGCTGTGCTCCGTCCATGCGACATCTGGGCCTCCGGCGCCGACCCACCATCACCTTCAAGAGCATGGTTTCGCGGCCAAGCGGCCAAGCGGCCAAGCGGCCAACCGACCTAGACCGACCAGGGTGCGCCGGCACGGGCGAGCAGCGGAGCCACGAGCTGGTCGCGGAACAACGCGGCGTCAGTGTGCGGCGCCGCGTGGCCGCAGCCCTCGAGTACCACCATCTCAGCCCCGGGAATCGTAGAAGCCACGAACTCCATCCCCTGCTTGTGATGAGCAGCGCCGCGTGTGCCGCACCCCACAACGACGGGCACGTGAATCCGGTCAGCGTGCCACGGTTGGTGCTCGCGAAGATCCGCCAACTCCTCAACCAATGCAATCCCCTCCGCACGACGAGTTGCCCGTGTGCGCTCCGGCAGCGCTTCCCATCGCTCGACCCCGATGATCCGCCGCATGAACGCCTCGGCAGCCTCCTCGGGCTGGCCCGCGGCTTTGATTGCCACGGCCCCCGCCGTCGACCCCGGCCACCACGGCTCCCACGACAGCGGCGTCTCGTAGATCGCGACTCCTGCGACCAAAGACGGGTGCTGCTCAGCGGTCGCCAGTGCGACGTTGCCGCCATAGCTGTGGCCGACGATCACCGCGCGACGACCAGCAATCACACCGACGAGATCTGTAACCTGCGCAGCCATATCGAACGGACCGCCGTGCGGAATCGACTTGCCGTATCCGCGGCGGTCGTACCGAGCGACGAGGAAGTCCTCGTCCAGTCGACGACTGAGCCGCAACATTCCTGCAGACCGATCCATCGCACCATGTACGAGCACGATCAGCGGATGCGTCGCGTCACCGGCCTCCTCGGCCCACACTGGGGTCACGAGACGCGCACGATGCGCAAGACGTCAGTGCTGGCCCCACTTGGGCGGTCGGGCGCTCCCGCCAGCACCAATACGGTGTCACCGGCGGCGATGTAGCCACTCTGGACGGCCCGCTCGACGGCGAACCAGACCAGGTCATCGGTGCTGTGGTATGAGCTGACCTCGAGCGAACGAACGCCCCAGGAGAGTGCCATCGCCCTGACTGTCGCCGGGTCCGGCGAGAGGCTGATGAGCACCGGGGCTGGCCGGAAACGAGCCATCGCGCGGGCCGTACGCCCAGTGGTGGTGCAGCACAAAATCGCCGAGGCTCCGGAGTCGGCCGCCGCCATTCCCGCCGCGTGAGTGATTGCCATCGTGATTCGCGCCGGACCGTCGGGCCACTGCGCGCGCTGCGCGCGCCCGAGGCGCGATGCCCATTGTTCGTAGCTGGCCTCGGATTCGGCACGACCGGCGATGCGACTCATCGTGCGTACCACGCCCGCCGGGTCGGCGCCGATGGCGGTCTCCGCTGACAGCATCAGCGCATCCGTGCCGTCGAACACCGCGTTTGCGATGTCGCTCACCTCAGCACGTGTGGGCGATGGCGACGTGATCATGCTCTCCATCATCTGTGTCGCCGTGATCACCGGCACCCCGACCTCAACGCAATGGCGAATGATGCGCTTCTGCAGGTGCGGCACATCCTCAAGCGGGCACTCAATACCGAGGTCACCGCGGGCCACCATCACTGCGTCGGCCTCGGCGGCGATCGACTCCAGGGCGACCACCGCAGGCATCGTTTCGATCTTCGCCACCAGCCGCGTCGTGTGCGGCAGAATTGCCTCTCGCACCACCCGTAGGTCGTGGGCCGCGCGCACGAACGACACCGCCAGGAAGTCAGCGCCAGCCTCGGCCATCGCCTTCCCCAACACCAAATCGTCCTCTGTCGGCGTGGTCAGCCGCAGTCGCTCGGAGGGCAGATGAACCCCAGGGCGGCCCTGCACCATTCCGCCGGTCAACACCACGCACTTCACCTCGTGCTCGTCGACACTTTGCGCCTGCAGCGAGATAGCACCGTCGCCAAGGACGACTCGGTCGCCGGGCTGCAGGTCGACCAGCAGCGTCGGGTAATCGACGGTGATGCGCTCGATGGTGGATGGACCCTCCTCCGGCGTCAGCACCAGCGAGGCGCCACCCACCAGCAGCCCGCCGCCATCAGGAAACTGCCCCGAGCGAACCTTCGGGCCGGGCAAATCTGCCAGCACCGCGACAACCTGGCCAATACGTGCTGCGGACTCACGAACAGCCTGCATCCGAACAAGATGCGACTCGAGGGTGCCGTGGCTGAGGTTCAGCCGAACGACATCGACGCCGGCGCGCAACATCTCGTCGAGCACCTCGGGCGATTCACTAGCAGGGCCCAAGGTGGCCACAATCTTCGTTCGAGTATCAGCGAGGGAGGTCATGAGGTGCTTATCTAGTCGGCATGGAGTTGATGTTGATACGGCATGGTTTACCAGTACGGCGAGAGCTGAGCGAGGGTATCGCTGATCCGGAGCTGGCTGAAGCAGGACATGAGCAGGCTCGCCACCTTGCGTCGTACCTCAGCAACGAGTCGATCGACGCCATCTACGCCAGCCCACTGCGGCGTGCGTATCAGACGGCCGAGCCTCTCGCCGCGGCGAGGCAGTTCAGCATCACCACCATCGACGACGTCGCCGAGTGGGACCGCAACTCAAGCGAGTACGTGCCCGTCGAGGAACTGAAGGCCAGCAATGACCCGCGCTGGCAGGCGATGATTCGTGGCGATTGGTCGGCCCACGAAGAGTCACCCGCCGAGTTTTCTGCACGCGTGGTACCGGCCCTGGAGGCCATCATCGACGCTCACTCCGGTCAGAGAGTTGCGGTGGCTTGCCATGGCGGGGTCATCAATGCCTACCTGCTCCACATCCTCGGCCTGCCCGTGGGCCAGGGCTTCTTTTACCCGAACTACACCAGCATCCACCGCATCGCCGCCTCCGGTCGCGGGCACCGCAGCGTGATCACCGTCAATGAGACATCACACCTACGCGGCACAGGTCTCCCGATGGGGCTGATGCAGAAGTCATGAACGCCTCGCTGCCTGACCTCATTGACTACCTCGACACCTCACCGTCGCCGTGGCATGCGACGGCCAGCGCGATCACTCGACTGACGGCTGCAGGCTTTCAGGAGGTCGCAATCACCGACCCGTCGCTGGACGCCCCCGCAAAGGGATTCGTTCATCGGGGTGCGGCGCTCGTGGCCTGGCATCGCGGCTCGCAGGCTGGGCACATCTCACCGCTGCGCATCGTCGGAGCGCATACCGACTCACCCTGTCTCAAGGTGAAACCACGCGCAGACGCCGGAGGCTACGGATGGAAGCAATTGGCTGTAGAGGTGTACGGCGGCGCACTACTCAACTCCTGGCTCGACCGCGACCTTGGCGCGGCGGGACGAGTTGAGCTGCGTGACGGCTCAGGCCTGGTTGCCGTCCACGATCCGATCGCTCGCGTGCCGCAGCTCGCCATTCACCTTGACCGCGACGTCAACGAGCGTGGCGTGATCCTCGACAAGCAGGTGCACATGGCGCCGGTGTGGGGTGTCGGCACCGCTCGCGATGGCGAGTTTCGCGACTGGCTTGCCGATCAGGCCAATGTCGCCTCTGCCGACGTCATCGGTTGGGACCTCTGTCTTTTCGATGTCACCAAAGCCGCTGTGCTCGGCGCCGACGCGTCATTGTTGGCATCGGGCCGCCTGGACAATCAGGCGTCGTGCTGGGCCGCCACCAGCGCACTGTGCGCCAGCGGCGACCCCGGCGCGGCGACGGCCGTCGTCGCCCTCTTCGATCACGAGGAAGTCGGCTCGGAGAGCGTCAGCGGTGCCGCCGGCCCACTACTTGAGCATGTTCTGGAGCGGTTGGCACTTGCGCACGGATCGGACCGCGGTCAGTTCCTGGCGCAGCTGGCCGCCAGCTCCTGCATCTCCGCCGATAACGCTCACAGCGTGCATCCGAACTACCCCGAGCGCCACGAGGCCGGCCATCGCCCGATCGTCAATGAGGGCCCGGCCATCAAGCTGAACCACAACCAGCGCTACGCGACTTCAGCTGCGAGCGCGGCGACAATGCAACGCGTCTTCGAGTCGGCGGGTGTGCCCTGGCAGGTGTTCGTCAGTCGCAACAACATGCCATGCGGCAGCACTATCGGCCCGATCACGGCGACGCGCTTGGGCATCGACACCGTCGACGTCGGCATTCCGCAACTCAGCATGCACAGCGCTCGTGAGCTGTGCGGCACTCAGGACCCGCCGTGGTTGGCACAGGCTCTTGCCGCTTATTTCGACGGCATCTGACTACACCGGGTCAGACTGAACACGGCTTGACGACACACGGGCCTGCGCTGCGTCGAACAGACGCTGCAACTCCGTGTGAAGGTCTGTCGTGAGCTGACGAGCGGCCGCACGCTGCTCCCTCGGCGAGTCCGTCTTCGGGATCGCGAGTGGCGCCCCGATGATCACGTGGATCTTGCGTGGGTAGATGAACCTGCCCCCCTTCGGCATGACGCGCTCTGACCCGCCGATGCCAACCGGGACGATCGGCACACGAGTTTTCATTGCCACGTACGCAGCGCCCTCGAACAACGGCTGAACCACCGGCCCGCTTTTGCGCTCGCCCTCCGGAAAGAGCACAAGCGGTTCGCCACCTTCGATGACCGCAATGCAGCGGCGCAGCGCCTCGCGGTCCGCGCTCCCCCGGCTCACTGGGAAGCCCCCCAGAGCCGTCAGCAACTTGCCGAAGTAGCGATTGCTCCACCACTTGTCCGCGCCCATGAACCGCATTCGTTTGCGGTACACGCCCGAGGCCACGGGCGAATCGATGATGCTGCGGTGCGTCGGCGCCAGGATGAACGGGCCGGACTCCGGGAAGTTCTCGCGACCCTCAATGCTCATTCGGCACCACACCCTGCAAAACACGGTGACGATGGTTCGAACGGTGTGGTACGCGATCTTGTCCGGCACCGACTGACCGGCGAACTTGGTAGAGATCTTGCTCACTCCGCGGTGGACCCTCTCGACATCAGTTCAGCGATGCGGGCGAGCACGTCATCGATGCTCGACCCAGTCGTGTCTACCACGATTGAGCCATCCGCGAACGTGAGCGGGCTGTCAGCGCGGTTGCTGTCGTGATGATCTCGAGCGGCGATAGCTGCCTCGATCTCGTCGACGTCGCCTCCCGCCTCCGCCACTCGACGCTGCGCACGAATGCGCGGAGATGCCGTCAAGTACAGCTTGAGCTCCGCGTCCGGGAACACAACTGAGCCGATGTCGCGACCCTCGATGACGCCGCCACCGTGCTCGACCGCCCACCGCTGCTGCCGGGCACGCATCTCGGTGCGGACCTCGCTATTGGCCGCAACCTTGCTGACCGCCGCCGTCACCGCCGCGGAGCGGATTGCAGTCGTCGCGTCGAGGCCGTCCACGGTCACGCCACTCTCGCTGACTTCCAGCGCCGCATCCCGCGCGAGCGCGCCGACTGCCACTGTGTCGTCGAGCGATACTCCGCGCCCCAACGCGGCGAACGTGATGGCGCGATACATGGCACCGGTGTCGAGGTACTGCAACCCCAGTCGCTTCGCCAGCGCCCGCGCAATAGTGCTTTTGCCGGCCCCGGCGGGACCGTCGATGGCAATGACCCGCACTACCAGCTCGTTCCCTGTGGCTGGCCCTCGCTGTAGCCGGCGGCGCTCTGCACGCCGACCACGGCGCGCTCCGCGAATTCCGGAATCGTGGCCGCACCGGCGTAGGTGCACGCCGAGCGGACCCCGGCGACGATGTCGTCGATGATGTCCTCCACACCAGGGCGAGCGTGGTCGAGATACATCCGCGAGGTGCTGATGCCCTCCTCGAACAACTCCTTGCGGGCCCGTTCGAACGCCGTCTCGCTGCGATTGCGAACCTTGGCCGCACGATTACTGGCCATCCCGAAGCTCTCCTTGTAGAGACGCCCGTCGGGGTCGCGGAGCGTGTCGGCGGCCGACTCGTATGTACCCGCAAGCCAGGAGCCGAACATCACGTTGGCTGCACCGGCGGCGAGCGCCAATGCCACGTCGCGCGGGTGACGAACGCCGCCATCTGCCCAGATCACCTTCCCGTGCTTCGCAGCCTCGGTTGCGCAGTCGTGCACGGCACTGAACTGTGGCCGACCGACGCCGGTCATCATGCGGGTCGTACACATCGCCCCAGGCCCAACGCCCACCTTGACGATGTCGGCGCCAGCGTTGATCAGGTCGCGAGTACCGCCGGAGGTGACCACGTTGCCAGCGACGATCGGCACGTCCGGGGCCACCGCACGAACTTCCTCAATGGCCCGCAGGGTTCGAGTTTGGTGGCCGTGCGCAGTGTCGATCACGAGGACGTCGGCTCCGTAGGACAGCAGCGCCTTCGCCTTCGTCGCTGGGTCTCCGTTGATACCGACGGCGGTCGCAACCAGCAACCGCTGTTGGGTATCGACAGCTGGTGTGTAGATGGTGCTGCGCAATGCGCCGGTGCGGGTGGCACAGCCGATGAGCCGACCCTGGCCGTCGACCACCGGGGCCACTGACAGGCGCTGGCCACTGAGTCGGTCGTAGATCTCGGCTGGCGCAGTGCCGTCCTCCAGTACGACAAGTTCGCGACTCATCACGTTCTTCAACTGTGTGAACCGGTCGTAACCGGCCGCGTCGTGCTCTGTGAAGATGCCTTCCGGCCGACCGTCCTCATCGACGATCACGACTGCGCCGTGCGCACGCTTGTGGATCAGGCCGAGCGCATCGCCGACGGTGTGAGTTGGACTCAGCGTGATCGGCGTGTCGTACACCAGATGGCGAGACTTGACGTACGCGATCACCGTCTCCAGCACGTCCAGCGGAATGTCCTGGGGCAAGACAGTGATGCCACCGCGACGGGCGACGGTCTCAGCCATCCGTCGACCAGCGACAGCAGTCATGTTGGCCACGACAACGGGAATCGTGGTGCCCAACTTGTCGGGGGTGACGAGATCCACTGAGAAGCGGGAGGCGACGTCGCTGAGGCTCGGGACCATGAAGACGTCGCTGTACGTCAGGTCGTACGGAGGAGTACTTCCGAGAAATTGCATTGCGCTGACAACCTTTGCTCACTGTCGTTGGAGATGGCGTTGGAGATGGCGTTGGAGATGTCGTGGTGGCTGACCGGTTCCGATGAAACAGCCGCTCAAGGCTACCGTGGCGTCATGACGACGCCGGTGGTTCTTGTACATGGTTGGGGCGGCTCGTTCGAGAGCACCTGGCAGCGCAGCGGATTCACCGAGTTGCTGCGTGATGCCCGCAAACCGGTCATCGGCATCGACCTGCTCGGGCACGGTGGCGCTCCCAAGCCGCACGACCCCGAGGCGTATGCCGACTTGACTGCACGAGTGCTCGACGCGATGCCCGACGAACCAGTCGACGCAGTCGGATTTTCCCTCGGCGCGATCACGTTGCTGCAGATCGCATGCGCCCAGCCCGGTCGCTTCCGCAAGCTGGTACTGGCAGGCATCGGCGGCACCCTGTTCGAGCCCGACGACCAGGCCGGCGAGCGCATTGCCGCCGCTATCGAAGGCACCGCCGACTCGGCAGATGTGGGTTCGCATGTGTTCGCGCAATACGCGCACCAGGCGGGCAACGACCCGGTGGCGCTGGCCGCCATCATGCGCCGCCCCCGTCAACGGTTCACCACCGAACTTCTTTCGGGTGTCACCTGCCAGACCCTGGTGACCATCGGCGACAAGGACTTCGCGGGCCCAGGCGAGCCACTGGCCAACGCCCTCCCCAACGCGACTTTGAAGACGCTGCGCAACGTCGATCACTTCGCAACACCTGAGTCATTCGGCTTCATCGACGCCGTACTCGAGTTTCTCGGCGCCATTCCCGCATGACAGGTTCGTCGATCGAACGCGCACTGGAGATCTTGCGTAACGGCGGCTTGGTTGCGATTCCTACCGAGACCGTCTACGGCCTTGCCGGCGATGCGTCGAACGAGGCAGCGGTGCGGCGAATCTTCGAAGCCAAGGGGCGTCCCGCGGACCATCCGCTCATCGTTCACGTCGCCGCGGCCGAACAGCTCGCAGACTGGGCGGCGACCGTTCCAACAGCCGCTGCAATCCTCGCCGACACCTGCTGGCCGGGTCCGCTGACGCTCCTGGTTCCGAGAGCGGTGCACGTGCTGTCGGTAGTCACTGGTGGCCGCGACACGGTGGGCATTCGAGTTCCGGCGCACCCGTTGACCACCGAGCTCCTCACCCGATTCGGTGGTGGTTTGGCAGCTCCGTCGGCGAACCGCTTCGGCAAAGTCAGCCCCACCACCGCAGCGCACGTCATCGCCGATCTCGGTAGCCGAGTCGATTATGTGCTGGACGGCGGAGCGTGTCCCGTTGGCGTGGAGAGCACCATCGTCGACTGCAGCGTCGAGCCGTCGCAGATTCTGCGACCGGGTGGAATCAGCAGCGAGGAGATCAGTGAGCTGCTCAACGGAGCACTCGCTGCCGCCGACGGGCCCAGCCGTGCGTCGGGAATGCTGGTCTCCCACTACGCCCCGAGCGCTCGCGTCGTGCTGGCGGACACCGTCGGCGAAGCAACTGCAGTCGCAGCGAGGACGCCGGGTGCTTGGATCCTCGATCACTCCGACGACCTGATCACGTATGCCCGCAACCTGTACGCCGACCTGCGCAGCGCCGACGAACGCGGTGTGCAGACAATCGTGGCCGTCATGCCCGCCGCACACGGCCTCGGCCACGCCATCCGCGACCGCCTCACCAAAGCCGCCGCCCGCTAATTCACAATCGCACGTGTCGCGCCCCTGAGCGAATCACACTGAGATCAGCGCGTGACACGTGCGATTGTGAATGCCTCAGAGGTCGCCGAGGCGGTTGAGGTTGGCGACCCAAATGTCGCGGACATCGTCGATGTCTGGTGCGGGGTCGCCTTCGAGCGCCGCAACCATCAGGCTGACGGTCGTGGCACCGGCATCGGGGACCAGGTCGAGCCGACACCAGCACGGTGATGGGTCGTGGAGGAAAACCTCCAAGAGGTAGGGCGGGTCATCTACCAACACCTCCCCCATCCATGACGTCACCACCAGCAGCGCCTCGTACGCCTCCACCGGCAGCACATCGACAGTGAAGGATGGCGCATCGTGTTGCACCCCGCGAATCGTTCGACGCCCTCCACGAGCACTCCCGACCCGCGGCTCCGGAGTTGGGGGTGCCGCCACGGGCGGAGCAGCAACGGGCGCAGCCACCCTCCGAGCCGCCTCCTCATACGCCGCATTCAGCTCCTGCATCGCCGAGGCGTCGCCCCCGTGATCAGGGTGCAACTGTTGCGCCATTCGACGACGGGCAGCGGCCAACTCGGCCAATGACGCCGATGGGGCAACCCCCAGCAATTCGAACGGGTCGTGGTTCACGACGAGTAGGCGGCGCCACGTAGCGCTGCGTATTGCGCCCGGACATCGACACTCGCCGGAGCCGCCGACGGTTCGATGGCCGTGACTGCGCCCAGACCCCAGCGCTGAGCCACATCGCCGTGTGTCTGACCCAACGCAGCTGCAGCTGCCTGCACACACGCGCCGGACGCCACAGCTTCGTCTGCGTCAGCGGTTCCCACCGGAAGGTCGCACAGCGCGGCGAAGACGGAGCGATACGCCGCAGATCGGGCGCCACCACCCACCAACACGACACGATCGACTGGAGCGACAGCTCGTATTGCGTCCAGCGCGTCCAGCAGCGAGCAACACACTCCCTCAACAGCAGCGCGAGCCATCTGCGCGCGCGAGACATCGCTGCGGAACCCGCTCATCCATCCACTCGCTCCGGGCAGATTAGGTGTGCGCTCGCCGTCGAAGTAGGGCAGCAACGTGAGACCACCTGCACCGCTGGTTGCAGCGAGGGCCAGCGCGGTGAACTCGTCACGGCCAGCGCCCACGAGCCGTGCGATGGCATCGGTGACCTTCGTTGCGTTCAGCGTGCATGACAGTGGCAGGTAGCGGCCGGACGCATCAGCGAAGCCAGCAACTAATCCACTGGGGTCCGCGGTGGGCGTGTCCGATACCGCATATGCAGTTCCGGATGTGCCGATCGAAATGACGGCTGTTCCCACCGACAGCCCGAGGCCCAGCGCGGCGCCCATGTTGTCGCCGGTGCCGCACGCCACTGGAATGCCGCTCCAGTGGCCCACCACTTCAAGTGGGGAGGCGACTCGTGGAACCGCCTGTGACCAGTCGCGATCGCGATCGACGATGCCGAGAAGATCCCACCGGTAATCGCCAGTGAGCGGCGACCAATAGCCGGTACCGGAAGCGTCACCGCGATCGGTGACCATCTGACCTGTCAGCTGATACGTCAGCCAGTCGTGCGGCAGCAGCACATGCGCCAGGCGCGACCATGCGTCTGGTTCAGTGCGATGCAGCCACGACAGCTTGGTGATCGTGAACGCTGCGACCGGCACGAGGCCGACAGCTGCCGCCCATTCAGCCGCACCACCAGAAAGCTGTTTGCTCAACCACCCTGCGTCAGCCGCGGACTCGGTGTCGTTCCACAGCTTCGCGGGGCGCAGGACTTCACCATTGGCATCGAGCGTGACCATGCCATGCTGCTGGCCCGCAACACTGATGCCGACGACCTCGGGTGTGCCTGCCTCGGCGAGCGCTACCGCGTAGGCCTGCTCGAACGCACTCCACCACGCCAACGGATCCTGCTCAGATCTCGGCGGCGTGGTTGCCGGGTGCGGCGCAGCGGACCGTCCGACCACTCGACCACTGTCAACCTCGCGCATCTCGACCTTGGTGCTCTGCGTCGACGAATCGACCCCCGCAACAACCTTCACGTTCAGCGACCCGTGAACTTCGGTTGCCGCTTCTCCATGTAGGCCGACACACCCTCGCGGAAGTCGTCGGTGCGCAGCAGCGGCAACAGCTGCAGGAAGACGTGGTGCACATTCTGGTCGAAGGTTTCTGTCTCGGCGGCACGCATCATGCGCTTGATCGCCCGGACGGCCAGCGGAGCGTTGGCAGCGATCTCACCCGCAAGCTCCTGGACAAACTCGTGGAAAAGATCGTCGGCGACAACATGGTTCACGAGCCCAAGCTCATGGGCTTCGTCGGCCTTCAAGGTGCGACCGGTGAACGCAATCTCGGCAGCCTTGGCGTAGCCGACCATCCGGGGCAGCAACCAGGTGCCGCCGCTCTCGGGAACGATGCCTCGCTTGGCAAACCCTGGGTTGAGTTTCGCCGACGCGGAAGCAACCCGAATATCACAGCCCAGCGCGAGATCGAGGCCGTAACCGGCGGAGCCACCATTGAGCGCGCAGATAGTGGGCGTGTCCAGGTTGTGCAGCACCGTTGGCGGAGTGAAGCGCAGGTCGATCTCACCCGGGATGCCGCCGCCGTTGTCCAACCCGCCCAGCGAACCCTTCGATGCGCCCATCTGCGCAGCCATGTCCAGCCCGGCGCAAAAGGCCCTTCCGGCGCCGGTGATGACGATGCATCGGACGTCAGGATCGCGGTCAGCCTGCAGCAGCCGCTCGGACAGTTGGTCCAGCATGAGGCCGGAGATGGTGTTCATCCGCCCAGGTGCATTGAGGGTGATCGTGGCGATGTGGTCCGCCACCGCGTACAGAACTTCGTCGGGGACAACATCAGCTGGGGTCGACATGCACAGAACCGTAGTCGTCCCGCCATCGAATTCGCCGAGTAGTGCTTGTTCCTACGTGCAGAAGCGACATACACTGCGCGTCTTGAATACCAAACGGGTCGCATCCCTGCGGCCCGGCTCCTAGGGGGAGAAACCCACATGCAGAAATCCCGCGTGCGCCGTGCAGGCGCATTGCTCGTAGGCCTGGCGATGTTCGCCGCGTCCTGCGGTGACGATGACGAGACCACCGATACGGCGGCTCCGACCACAGAGGCAGCGGCCCCGGAGACCACCGAGGCTCCGGCCCCGGAGACTACAGAGGCACCCGCTCCCGACACCACCGAGGCCGAAGCCGCTGGCGGCGACCTCGAGGGCTTCAAGGGCACCACCCCGCTCACTGAGCTTGGCGACGACTTCAAGGATCGCCTGCTCGAAGTCGACCCCGATCTGGTCGACTACAACTATGCAGCCGAGGGCTATGACCTCACCCTGATCATTGCCCTGGCAGTTGCCAAGGCCGATGACGATGGCATCGCCTACGCCAGCGAAATTCAGGGCATCACTCGCGATGGCGAGAAGTGCACCGACTTCGCGACCTGCATGGAGATCATCACCGCCGGTGGCGACCCTGACTATGACGGCGTCTCCGGCCCGATCACGCTCAACGGCGTGGGCGACCCGCTCGAGGCCAGCTATGGCGTGCTCACCATGGGTGCGGACAACCGTATCGATGACGCACAGACCGTCTTCCTGCCGGCCAAGGCTGCGGCCGACGCCGACGTGGCATCTGTTCCTGTTGAAGGCACTCGCGCCGGTGACGGCATCCTGCGCATCGGCACCTTGCTGCCGGTGACGGGCTCGCTTGCATTCCTCGGGCCACCGGAAATTGCGGGCGTAAACCTCGCAATTCAGGAGATCAACGAGGGTGGCGGCGTGCTTGGCAAGCCGGTAGAGCTGGCAGAGGGTGACTCGGGCGACACGCCTGAGTTCGCCAACGCTACGGTCGACCGTCTGCTCGGCGAGACCGTCGACGCAATTGTCGGCGCCGCTGCTTCGGGCATCTCGCTCAGCGTCATCGACAAGATCGCCGGCGCTGGCATCGTCCAGTTCAGCCCGGCCAACACCTCGGACAAGCTCACCACTTATCCGGACAAGGGCCTGTACTTCCGTGTGGCCCCGCCGGACCTGCTGCAGGGCGCAGCCATCGCGAAGCTGGTTGCCGATGATGGCGCCACCAACGTCGCAATCATCGCCCGTAACGATGCCTATGGCACCGGCCTTGCCGAAGTCGTGCAGGCGACCCTCGAGGCCGCCGGTATCACCGTGTCGGTCGTGAAGATTTACGAACCCGACGCTGGCACGTTCGATGCTGAAGTCAACGAGATCGTGGGCGCTGCCCCCGATGCCGTGGTCGTGATTGGCTTCGAGGAGTCCTCGAAGATTCTCCGCACCATGGTCGAGAACGGCGCCGGTCCTCGTGACCTCGCCGTCTACGGTTGTGACGGAAATATCGGCAACGGTCTTGGCGAGAGCTACGACGCAGAAGGCTGATCCTCTCAGGTCATCGTGACCTGTAGAAATACCTTGAGACTGCCCCGGGCAACTGCCCGGGGCAGTTTCGCGTCTGGGGCTACGCTGCCCACCTGTGTGGAGACGAGTCACCCTGTGCGCGCTGCTGCTAGCTGCCTGCGGCGGAACCGACTCAGAGAGCTCCACAAGTAGCACGCTCAGCACCACGAGCGGAAATACATCCAGCAGAGCGCTGCCGACCGAGGCCCTCACTGTGAAGCCTCTGCAGTATCGCGACGACATCGTGGCCAATCGGCTGCAGCTGCAGGTCACCAACGGTTTGTCGAGGCAACTTTCGATGGCATCGGTGCAACTGCGCTGGAGCGGTATGGACTCGGCCCTGACCGAGCTGAGCGCTGTGCTCGGCATCGGTCAACGAGTGGACCTGCCCGTAGCCCTCGTTGCGCCCATTTGTCTGATCGACGGCACCACCATCGGCACTCCCCCGCCGCTCAGCGACGCCAGAGTGGTTCTCACTCTCGTCGATGGCACAACGGAGCTGGCCGCAGTGGTCGACACCAAGGGGGCCCTGGTCGCGCTTCACGCCGCGGGGTGCGAGCGGGAGATGATCAGCCAGCAGATCTCACTGGAATTCGTGGACTTCGCACGAGAGCGCGTCGACGGACGCGACGTCACTGTCGCCGCCCTCCAAATGCGGCGTGGTACCGCGGATGGCCGTGCCCTGGTGCTGTCGTCGGGCAACACCATCCCGTTCACCCTGATGTCTGGCGCGGACAATCCGACACCACTTCTGACGCTGAAAGCCGGCGACTCCTTGATCGACCTTCCGGTGCAGTTCCTGGAGGCACGTTGCGACGCTCACGCCGTGGCCGAAGCCAAGCAACCGTTCCGTTTCGTCATGCAGGTGCAACTGGGCGACGAAGCACCGAGACCGTACGTGGTGGAGCCCCCTGCGGACATCCACGCGGAGATGCTTGCAACGGCAGCCGCGGGATGCGCCGTGCTGGGCCAGGACGGCGGCTTCGGTGCAGGCGGCTAGCCCGTGCCTTCGCTGGGTCAGCCGCCGGTCGCGCGGGCCAACGTGCCGAGGTACAGCCCGATGACGTTGGGGTCCGCAAGCAACTCTCTGCCCGTACCGGTGTAGGCATTCTTGCCCTGATCCAGCACGTAGCCGCGGTCGACAACCTGCAGGCAGCGGCGAGCGTTCTGCTCCACCATGAGAATGGCTACCCCGCTGGCGTTGATCTGCTTGCAGTGGATGAACACCTCGTCCTGCAGCATGGGCGACAAGCCAGCTGAGGGCTCGTCGAGCAGTAGCACCGACGGATTCATCATGAGGGAACGTCCCATGGCGACCATTTGCCGTTCACCGCCGGACAACGCTGACGCGGGCTGCGAGGCGCGAGTGCGCAGCTTGGGGAACATCTCGCTGACGACCTCGTAACGCTCCGCGAACAGCGAGGGCTTCAGGTAGCAGCCCATCTCCAAGTTTTCGCGAACAGTCAGGCTGGGGAACACGTTGCGAGTCTGCGGCACGAAACCGACCCCGCGCCCTACGAGTTCGTGCGCCTTCGTTCCGGTGATTTCGTCACCGTGAAGGTGAACGGAGCCAGACCGGATCTTGAGCAGCCCGAGCACAGCCTTCAGCAATGTGGACTTGCCGGCGCCATTGGGACCGATGATTCCCACGAACTCGCCTGGAGCCACCGTCAGGTCGCACCCGTTGAGAATGTTCACATCGGCGGTGTAGCCGCCGACGAGTTCCTTGATCTCGATGACCGTCGGCCGTGTTTCCACTGGTGCGTTCTCGTCGCTCATGCGCCTACTCCCAGATCGGTGTTCTGATGGGCGCCCAGGTAGGCGTCGATGACAGCTTGGTTGGCACCGATGAACGATGGCGGCCCCTCGGCGATGATCTGGCCTTCCGCCATCACCACCACCCAGTCGGCGATCTCGTGCACCATGTCCATGTCGTGCTCCACGAACAGCACCGTACGGCCCTCGTCCTTGAGCCCCTTGACGTGCTCGAGCAGGCTTTGCTTGAGGGCTGGGTTGACGCCGGCCATCGGCTCGTCGAGCATGACCATCTCGGGCTCCACCATCAACGCCCGCGCCATCTCCAGCAGCTTGCGTTGGCCGCCAGACAGCGAACCGCCGAACTCGTCGCGCATGTGGTCCATCTTGAAGCGCTGCAAGAGCGTCTCGGCACGCGTCGTGATTGCCGCTTCCTCGTCGCGCCAGAGGAACCTGAACGGAGCTGCCCACAACCGTTCGCCGCCCTGGTTGGCAGCACCGAGGCGCATATTCTCGATCACGGTCATACGAGAAAGGCTCTTGGTGAGCTGGAACGTACGCACCATGCCACGGCGAGCAGCCTTGTACGGGCTGACGCCGTTCATCGACACGCCGTTGAAGCTCCAAGTACCCATGTCGGGCTCGTCGAATCCGGTGAGCAGGTTGAAAAACGTGGTTTTGCCCGCACCGTTGGGACCGATGAGCGCAGTGATGCTGTTGCGCTGCACCTCGAGGTGCTCGACGTCGACGGCAGTGAGACCGCCAAAAGAACGTCGAATGGAATCGGCGACGAGGATGGGGTCGGGTTTGGCGGAGCCTGGCTCTCGAGCTACTTCGGCAAATACGTCAGCGGACATCGAACGCCTGCTCCTTCTTGTCACCGAAGATTCCCTGGGGTCTGAAGATCACCAGCAACGACAAGCCGGTACCCACCAGAATCCACCGGAAGAAGCTGAAGTTGGACGAGTCCATGATCCACGTTGGAAGCTGGAAGCCGGTGCCGTCGGTCCAGTCAGCCAGCAGGCTGTCGCTGACCGTGATGAGGAACCAGAACATCATCGCACCGACGATGGGGCCTTTGACCTTGCCGACGCCGCCCAGGACGACGATGGCGTAGGTGAGGAAGGTGAACTGCGTCTGGAAGCTTCCCGGGCTGGCGTTGCGCTGGCCGATGACCAGAATCGCACCGCCGAAGCCGCCGATAATGCCACCCAGCACCAGGCTGGTCATCTTGTAGATGAACACGTTCTTGCCGAGGCTCCGAGCGGCATCCTCGTCCTCACGGATTGACCGCATCACGCGGCCCCACGGGCTGCGCATCAGCGACCAGACGACCACTGAGAACATGATGACGAGGAACCAGCCGAGCATCATCACCCACATCTCGTAGTCGCTGATCTCTTTCTCCCACAGCGGTACCGTCTTGCCCTTCAAGAACCCAGGAATGGAGTTTTGGATATCGTCGGTGAACGAGTTGATTCCGTCCGATGCACCAGTCACGTTGACCAGCTTCGGAGTGGACACCAGCAGTCTCAGGATTTCGGCCGCTGCAATGGTGACGATGGCCAAATAGTCGCTGCGAAGGCGAAGCGTTGGAATACCCAGCAACAGCGCGAACAGTGTGGACGCGACGATGACCACCGGAATGGTGGCCCAGATGCTCCACTGCCAGTTCATCACCGGCATTGCGACTGCGTAGCCGCCCACCAGGGCGAAACCTGCCTGGCCGAAGTTGAGCAGGCCGGTATAGCCGAAGTGAACATTGAGCCCGATCGCCGCCAGGCAGTATGCGATTGCCACGATGCCGATCGCACCGAACAGACCGTTGGAGAGGGTCTGGCTCATCCCACACGCTCCTTCTTGCCGAGAATGCCCTGGGGGCGGAAGAGCAGAACCAGGATCATCGCCAACAGCGCTCCCATTGTCTTCAGGTCGGTGTAGTCACTGAACCACCACGCCCACAGTTGCACGAACATGCCAACTGCGAGCGAGCCAACCAGTGCACCGAACGGCCTGCCAAGGCCACCCAGCGTGATCGATGCAAATATCAGCAACAGAACCTTGGTTCCCATGTTCCAGCTGACCTGCTCGTCAAGGCCAAAGATCACACCGCCGAGGCCGGCGAGCGCACCGCCCAGAAGCCACACATTGAGAATGACCCGTTCGGTGTTGATGCCTGTGGTGGACGCAAGGTCTGGGTTGTCGGCGACAGCACGAATGGCCTTGCCAGCACGAGTTCTCATCAGCAAGTAGGCCACCCCTCCAAGCGCCAGCAGCGCAATGATGCCGGTGGTGAGGTCGCGAGGCGTCACGCCGATGGGGCCGATGTTGATGTTTTGCTGGGAGCCGAATTGGGCAAACGACTTCGGTTGCGAGCCGTAGTACATCTGGATGATGAAACGGACAGTCATTGCAATGCCGATCGAGACGATCATCATCGACGTCAACCCAATTCCTCGTCGACGCATTGGCCGCCACACCGCCAACTCCAAGGCGCCCGAGAAGGCCATCGCGCATGCGACGCCGATGATCATCGCTGCCCCAAGCTGTATGAAGCCGCCCCAACCTCCCGTCGCCGCCGACAGCGTGAACCAACCCGATGCCGTGGCGGTCAGCACAGCACCGATGGTGACAGTTTCACCGTGAGCGAAGTTGGACAACCCAGTCGTGGCATAAATCAACGACAACCCAACGCTCATGATGGCAATGACGAGACCGAAGCGCAAACCGTTGAAAATGGTCTTCGGCAGCAGGCTCATCTTGCTGGCCTTCTCGGGTGGGGCTGCACCGAGGTTGAAGTTGGCGTTGCCACCGAGGCCGGCGGTGACAGTGACGGTACGACTCTCCTGCCCTTCGGCCACACCAAGGCCATCGGGCAGCGTATCGGTGTCGATGGTGACGGTAAACGAACCGTCGCTGGGGACCGTGAGGCGGGCAACACCTTCCGCGTCGGTGGCCCCTTCGACGACCACAGCGCCGGATGGGTCGGTGATGGAGATCTCCACACCCTCGACTGGCTGCTTCTTGCCGCCATCTTCGGGCGTTTGCTGCACCCGGACCTGGATGATCTCCTCATCAGCGTGGGCCGTATCGCTGAACACCGCGAAAAACGCAGTTGCAGCGAGCACGATTCGAATCATTTTTCGGACGGGTGAGGAAGCCAACGTGCCACCTAGCTGGTCAGGAGTAAGGGCGGTATTCAAGCGCGGTTCTCATGCGCGGTCAACTATTGCTGAACCCGCGCCATTGGGTGCTCAAGAATCGAGAGTCTGGCACAGATACGGATCGGTAGCGTGCGGTCCATGCCGGGTTCACATCGCCGACACACGTTGGCCACACTCGCCGTACTCACGGCTGCCCTTCTGTTCGGCACCACCGGCACCGTTTTGGTCAACGCACCCGATTCCGCCGACGCGATCTCGGTGGGCGTAGTGCGCCTTTTGATAGGCGGGCTCACGTTGCTGGCCGTGAGCGTCAGAGCAGTAAGTAGCCGAACGCTGGCACCATGGAGACGACCTCTCACGCTTGTTGGGGTGGCGGGCGTGGCCTGCTTTCAGCTCGGGTACTTCGTTGCAGTCGAGCGCACAGGGGTGGCTGTTGGCACGGTTGTCACCATTGGGTCCGGACCTGTACTGAGCGGTGTCATTCACGCCGCATTGACTCGCAGCGCGCCGGGGCGAAGGTGGCTTGCAGGGACGGCGCTGAGCGTGGTTGGCGTCGCGCTACTCGGGCTCGCCGGCACAACCGCGTCTGCGGACCCCACCGGCATCGTGCTGGCGGTGCTCGCCGGGCTCGGCTGGGCGGTGTTCGCGACCGTGGGCAAGCATCAAATCGAGAGCGGCATCGACAGCACGGCCAGCATGGCGGCCATGTTCGCCGGGGCCGCGGTCGGTCTCGGTCCGCTGCTGCTCTGGCACTCCCCTGCGTGGGTGTACACCGGGTCCGGCGCCCTAGTCGCGCTATACCTCGGCGTCGTGACCGTCGGGTTTGCGTACGCGCTCTACGGCGTCGCGCTGCGACATCTCGCCGCACCTACCGTCATCACTCTCACTCTGCTCGAGCCCATCACCGCCGCCGTGCTCGGCGCCGTCGTCGTGCACGAAGGCATTCGCCCGGCAGGGTGGGCTGGCATCGCGCTGGTCCTCGTAGGGCTGGTGCTCACCGCTACCGTGGTCGCGTGACGACGACTCCACGGTGAGCACGGGTCGACCCTGGTGACGATCAACGACTGCCGCCACCTCTACGATCCCGTGTTGTG
The DNA here is from genome assembly GCA_031428795.1 of Ilumatobacteraceae bacterium. Lineage (GTDB taxonomy): Bacteria > Actinomycetota > Acidimicrobiia > Acidimicrobiales > Ilumatobacteraceae > UBA668. Next base: position 26,451 of record JANOYI010000112.1, read on the forward strand.
ACCAGCACCGCACCCGCACCCATCCGCAACCAAGTCGCCGAACTGCTGGGCGTCGACTACCCGATCATCCAGGCTCCTATGGGTTGGATCGCCCGCAGCCAGTTGGCGTCCGCAGTGAGCAACGCCGGCGGAATGGGCATCATCGAAACGTCCAGCGGCGAACTGGACGCGGTTCGCGCCGAGATTGCGAAGATGGCCGACCTCACCGACAAGCCATTCGGCGTCAACATCGCGCAAGCCTTCGTGCGCGACCCGGGCATCGCTCAGTTCGTGATCGACCAGGGCGTGCGGTTCGTCACCACGTCAGCGGGCGACCCGACGAAATACACGGCGCAACTGAAGGCGGCCGGACTGACCGTCTTCCATGTCGTTCCGACACTCGCGGCAGCTCTGAAGGCCGTTGCGGCGGGAGTGGACGGTCTGGTCGTCGAAGGGGGCGAGGGCGGTGGGTTCAAGAACCCGCGCGACGTCGCGAGCATGGTGCTCCTGCCGCTGGTCGCCAGCCGAGTGGCCGTGCCGATCGTCGGCGCCGGTGGAATCACCGACGGGTGCAGCATGGTTGCCGCATTCGCCCTCGGCGCCCAAGGCGTGCAGATGGGGACCCGCATGGTGAGCGCCGCCGAGTCACCAGTACACGACAACTGGAAGCAGGCCATCGTCGATGCTGCCGAGACCGACACCGTGTTCCTGAACCGATTCTCCAAGCCCGGCCTACGGGCGCTGCGCACCGAACGCACGACTCGGCTGGAGCACCAGGACCACGTAGAGATGAGTGAGATGAGCAGCGCTCTCGACCTGTACTTCGGCGGCGACATGGAGGCATCCATCGCCCTCACCGGGCAGGTCGCCGGCCGAATTCAGTCGGTCGCTCCCGTGCGCGACATCATTCACAGCACTGTCGACGAGTTCCGCGCTCGGATCGCCGAATTGGCGCAGCTGCTGTAAATCCCTCCCTCGCGCGCGGCGTCGGGGTAGCATTTCAACCGGGTGGAAACCTACCGAGCTGAGCTCGGCTATTCCGGAGGTCCACCCCCATGGCAATGATCCTCAATCAAGCGAAGGCTGGCCTTCGCATTCTGATGTATCTGATGGTGGCGTTCTTTGCGATCAAGCTCTGGCAAGACCCCGCTGGGTCTGCCGATACCACCGTCAATTTCGTTGGTTCAGTCGGGCACTTCTTTGCGTCCCTCATCAACAAGCTGGGCGAGTTCGTCCAAAGTCTGGCCAGCTGACACCGACACCTTGGTGGTGCTTGCCCATAGCCACGCTGTGCAGCCCACGAGAACTGTCGCCCCGGCAAGGTGCAGCGCTACGAGCGCTACTGGCAAGCCGTTGGCGTACTGCACGTAGCCAATCCCGCCCTGAACTGTTGCCGTCAGCAGCCACGCGGTCAGCGGAGCGTCCAGCACCTGACGGTCGTGCCGAAGGCGGCGAAGGTGCCATAGCAACGAGAGCGCAACTGCCACGGTGATCCACACGATGGTGCCATGCACTCGGGTGACCCACACGAGTGCGTCGCCGTTGATGTCGCATTCCTTGCCGAAAAACCGCTTCGCAGCCCCGGTTGCGCACTGAACTCCATCGTCGTTCACTGCATCGCCGGCGTGAGGGCCGGTGCCCGTTACCACCGTGCCCGCCAACACCGCCAACGTTGTCCAGACTGCGAGCAGACGGACCCGACGCCGGATGCGGGGAACTACAGCGCCAACGCGACGACCAGCGTCTGGCTCGCGCGAGCGGACCAGCATCATCACTGCGGCCCACACCAACACCATCGACAGCACAAAGTGCATTTGCACCATCGCAGGGTGCAGCTTGCTCCACACGACAATTGCGCCGACGAGTCCTTGGGCCGGAACGCCGACCAGCATGACCATGCTGAACGTCAGCAGGTCGCGTCGGCGGGGTTTGCGGAACCATGCGGCAAGTGCGGCAAGGGCAACACCGATGGAGACGAGGAACGTGAACAGCCGGTTGATCTGCTCGATCGCCGCGTGCTTGCTGGAGACATCGATGATCTTGGTGTCATTGCAGTTTGGCCAGTCGTTGCAGCCCAAGCCCGAACCGGTGAGCCGAACCAAACCTCCCGTCACCACGATGGCGCCCAGTAAGACAAGGGCCGCCACGCAAATGGAGCGAAATTCCTTGGGGGTGAAACCCTCTGCTCGAACCCGTCGCCAGCTCGCTCGAAGTCGTGACATGGCTCCAGGCTACGGTTCGCATCGTGCTGACTAGCTTCGACGACTTCCCAATTCACCAGGCTTCGGTCCCGATTGCGCACAGCGCCACTGGCGACCTCAACCAGTACGACCGCTACTTCTTCAACGGCTACTCGCGCGACGGTGGCCTCTACTTCGGTGCCGCCATGGGCCTTTACCCGAACCGCCATGTTGCCGACGCAGCCTTTTGCGTGGTGAACGATGGCGTGCAGCACAGCGTCTTTCACAGCCAGCGGGCACCGCTGGACCGTCGCGACGCCACCTCGCTGGGTCCGATCGTGGTCGATGTCCTGCGGCCGCTGCAGACGCTGCGAGTCACGGTCGACGCACCCGAGCAGGGCCTGCGCGCCGAGCTGACGTTCGACGGGCGATCGGATGCAATCGAGGAGGCACACTTTTTCGAGCGGGTCGGCATGCGCACCTTCTTCGACTACACGCGGTTGACGCAGTTCGGCACCTGGTCGGGCTGGCTAGAGGTCGATGGTGTGCGCCACGAGATCGCGCCAACAGATGTGTGGGGTTCGCGCGATCGGTCGTGGGGAATTCGGCCCGTTGGCGAAACTTCGCCAACGGGTGCTCCGGTGCAAGTGCCGCAGTTCTTCTGGTTGTGGGCTCCCGTCAATTTCCCGTCGCTCTCCACCCACTTCGATGTCAACGAGTACGGCGACGGCCGCCGCTGGCACGAGACCGGCACCATCTCCAAGCTCGGCGAGGCACCGCACATGATGCGGTCAGTCGACTGGCGAGTCGAGTGGCGCCCGGGCACTCGGTTCGCGGACTCGTTCGAGTACGACCTGATTGATTGGGATGGCGCTCGCCACACCGTGAAGCTGCAACCGCGCTTCGAGTTTCAGATGCGCGGCATCGGCTATGGCCACCCCGAGTTCGGCCACGGCTACTGGAAGGGCGAGTCGGTGACGTCCGGCGAGCGACTGCAACTGCCGGTCGACAATGTGTTGAGCCGCGAACACGTGCACGTCCAGGCCCTCTGCGATGCAACCCTGACGATGGCCGACGGCACCGTCGAGCACGGTCAGGGCATTCTCGAGCAGCTGGCCATCGGGCCCCACCCAACGGGCCTCACCGGCATCCTCGACGGCTACGCCGGGTAGCTCCCCTAGGTGTGGCGGCCTAGGTGTGGCGAATGGTCATTCCGCCGTCGACGGGGATGATGGCGCCGTTGACGAAGCTGCTGGCTGGCAAGCACAAACTCAGCGTCATGTGAGCAACCTCTTCCGGCGCCCCGTAACGACGGAGCGGCACGCGACGCTTGGCATAGGTCTCCTTCGCCTCATCGGGGATACCAGCGGTCATCCCCGTGTTGATCGGGCCCGGGCACACGCAGTTGACGGTGATCCCGACACGACCGAGTTCGACAGCAAAGCTCTTCGTCAATCCCACTACGCCAGCCTTTGTCGCCGCGTATGCGGCCAGTCCGGCGGTGGTCACGATCGCTTCTGTGGAGGCGATGTTGACCACGCGTCCACCCCCATCGGCCGCCCGCAGAAACGGAAGACAAAGCCGAATCAGGCGCGAGTGCGACGTGAGGTTGACCTCCAGAGTGCGCGCCCAGTTGGACTCGTACTCTGCCTCTTCCATGAAGGCCGAGTTGAGCAGCGAGATGCCCGCATTGTTGATCAGTACATCGACACCACCGAGCGTGTCGAGCACGCCAGCGACCATCCATTTCAGTGCGCCGTGATCACCGACATCCACCACGAAGCCCACTGCGGCGTCCATACCATGCGCCGTTCGGATCTCGTCGACGACTTCCTCCACAGCTTCGCCGCCGATGTCGACCACAGCTACCCGTGCGCCTTCATCGGCGAAGAGGTGTGCAGTCGCGCGACCCATCCCCGAGCCGGCACCGGTCACGATCACGCGTCGTCCTGCAACGGATCGCGACAACTCGGTCAGTCGAGTCACGTGGCCGTCCAGCGTTCGCTTCCGCCCATGCCGTAGGTGTCGAGCCACAGTGCCCGCTGCGGTGTGATCGCGACGAACGCCGTACCCGGCGAGTTGTCAGGGCCACCCGGCGCAAACGCGTTCAAGTCGTAATCGAACACATTCCACAAGCGACGCTTCGTCTCAACGTCGGCGTGCACAGTGGCGGTACCCCACACCTCCAGACCGTCACCCTTGGCAGTGACCTGCCAATGCAGCGCAACGTTCGAGTTGGCCTCCAGGTTGCGAACCTTCACCGACGTCTCGCCACACATCACCCACAGCACGTCCCCCTCCCAGCAGGGATGTACCGGCACAACATCGGGCTTGCCATCGGCGCCAACCGTTGCCATGTGCGCCCACGGGCTGAGCGCGCTGCCCTTCACTTTCACGTCGTCGAGTTCCATGAACAGATCATCGCGTTCAGCGGCGGGTCACGCCGGTATCGTGCGCGAAGTGAAGAAGCCCACCGTTGCCGAGCGCCGTGCCGAGATCCTCGAGACCACGTGCGAAGTTGTCATCGAGCGTGGGTTCGCAGCCACCCGCATCGCCGATGTGGCCAAGCGGCTCGAGGTCTCCAGCAGCCTCATCCACTACCACTTCGACTCCAAAGAACAGCTGCTTGCGGAGGCCTTCGCCCACTACGCCCGCAAGGACGTGGCGGAAATGGAAGCCGAGATCGATGCTGCGCCGAATGCCGTCGCCCAGCTCGACCGGGTCATTCACAACTACGTGCCCGAAGGCAGCGGCGACGTGGAGTGGATGTTGTGGATCGACGGGTGGGGTGAGGCACTGCGGAACCCGATGATGCGCAAGATCAGTCAGGAACTCGACGCCCAATCAGCTGCTCTTGCCGAGCGAGTCATCTGCCACGGCGTCGAGACCGGCGAGTTTGTCTGTGTCGACCCGGCAGCTGCAGCGTTACGCCTGACCGCGGTGGTTGATGGCTTAGCCGTTCAGTTCGCCGCTCACGACGGCACGCTCACCCGCGACCAGTTCATCGAGCATGTGCGCACGTTGGCTGCGTGGGAAGTTGGCCTCGAGCCAGAGGCGTTGCGTGACGGCAGCGCAATCGTCGCGCTCGCCGGTCCGCCCTCGCCAGCCACGGACAACTCGCTGCGCCAGCTGATCGCCCGTTATTGCGACTCGGTCGTCCGAAACGACGCTGATGCATTTTCAGCGTGTTGGGCAACCGACGCGTCATGGGTGCTCGGCAAACCGATCGAGGGCCGCGACGCAATCGGCGCAGCGTTCCGCAAGTTGATGACGGGGTACACGTGGCTGGTGCAGACCGCTCCGAACGCCGTATTCGAAGTCGACGAAACGGCTGGCGCCGGCACCGGTCGCGTGATGATCAATGAGGCATACCTGTCGAAGAAGGACGGTCGCGGCGACCTGGTCGGCGTGTACCACGACCGCTATCAGCGGGTCGGCAGCACGTGGTACTTCGCCGAGCGGCGCATCGAAGTCATCACCCGCGGCTGAACACTTGCCCGCCGAGTTTTACGGGCGTACTTCGTAGAACGCGTTGACGTTGTGCTCGATATCGAGCTTGCGGAAGCGCGTGAAGCCTGCTGATTCGGCCATCGCCTTGGCCTTGTTCTCCGACAGGCCCAGTGTGCCCAGACCTTCGCCATCGGCTTCGCTGAGTGCTGATGACATGCACGAGAGCACGCTGATCCCGTACATCAGCGACGCCATCGGGTTCTTGCGTGCATTCTCCTC
>JANOYI010000113.1:0-2853 GCA_031428795.1 Ilumatobacteraceae bacterium
TTCTTCGTGCACCCCGGTGAGACGGTGTACGAAGGCATGGTCGTCGGCGAGTGCTCGCGTGAAGACGAGATGGTCATCAACGCCGTGCGTGCCAAGGAAAAGAACAACATCCGTACGCACAGCCACGACGATGCGGTCAAGTTGCCGGCTCCGAAGATCCACACCCTCGAGACCGCGATCGAATGGATTGCCGGCGACGAGCTGGTGGAAGTCACACCGAAGTACATCCGCATTCGCAAGCGCCACCTCGGCCTCGAAGAGCGTCGCAAGTCCAACAAAAAGTAGAGCTGACCTCGCCAGCTATGCCACGCCACAGACGGAACCCCGTTCTATGACGTGGCGCAGACGGCCAGCTTCGGCGTGCGAACTACTGACGTGTGGCGGGGTGGGGCAGTGGCGTCCACTTGGGGCGCTCTAACAGCTTCACCATCTCTGCGTGCGCTTCGGCGCCGACCATTTCTATGATCTCGTCGCGCAGGTACTGATAGGTGGGCTCGCCACCGACGAACGCTTCGTCGGTCTCGGTGCACCACCAGTGAAACTCGGCGCCGCCTGGGCCCCAGTCACGCCGCTTCCACTCTCGAAGGGTGGACGTGACGTAGCCGTGGTCGTCAGTGGTCTCCTCCAGGCGCAGCGGCAGCTGCCAGCACACGTCGGGTTTCCAATCCATCGGCCGCTCGCCGACTTCCAGCGCGGCGATGTGAAACGCGCAGCCGGTGCCGCCCTCGAAACCCGGTCGGTTGAGAAAAATGCACGCATCGTCGATGAGGCGGGTGGTGGTGACCCCGTCAACAACGTCGAAGATGCCACCGGCCCTGCCGCGTTTCTTGAACTGCCAGTGCCGCTTGCTCAGCCGTGCAGACGACTCGACGACCGTTTGTACGTCTGCATCGTCGATGAAGTGCGCCCCGTAGCTGCAACACCCTTGCGACAGCTCGGTGGCGTCCTCATCGAGTACGCCTTGGCAGCCGTTGCCGAAGATGCAACTCCACCGGCTGCGCAGAAAGGTGGCGTCGAACACCCACGTGCGGCGAGTGTGGTTGTCTTCGAAACTGATCCATTCATGAGTGTCAAGCGGCACGACCGGCGACGCTACCAATACACGCCGATTCACGACACGTCGTTCGCTGTGCAGCCAATCAATACACCGTGCCGGAAACGGAGTGCTCGGTAGGCTTTGCAAACCATGGGTACGCCACCACAAACCGCCGATCAGCTTCGCACCGCTTTCCTCGACTACTTCGCAGGAAAGGGTCACGCAGTCGTGCCCTCGGCCAGTTTGATCCCGCACGACCCGACGGTGCTGTTCACGGTGGCGGGCATGGTGCCGTTCAAGCCGTACTTCGTCGGCGACGAAGTGCCGCCCTACAACCGCGCCGTCAGCTCACAGAAGTGCGCTCGCGCCGGAGGCAAGCACAACGACCTCGACGACGTCGGCCGTACCAAGCGCCACCTCGTCTTCTTCGAGATGCTGGGCAACTTCAGCTTCGGCGACTACTTCAAGAACGAGATCATCCCGTGGAGCTGGGAGCTGACCACCGAGACCTTCGGGCTCGACGGCGACCGTCTTTGGATCACGGTGCACGAAAGCGACGACGAGGCCGAAGCCATCTGGCACGAGCAGGTCGGTGTTCCCATGAACCGCATTCAGCGACTGGGCGACAAGGACAACTTCTGGCAGATGGGTGACACCGGCCCCTGCGGGCCGTGTAGCGAGATCCATATTGATCGTGGTGCCGCGTTCGGTCCCGAAGGTGGCCCACTTCTCGACACCCAGGGCGACCGTTATATGGAGTTCTGGAACCTGGTGTTCATGCAGTACAACCAGGCGCCCGACGGCAACCGCACGCTTCTGCCCAAGCCGTCCATAGACACCGGGCTTGGCCTCGAGCGCATGCTCTGCCTGCTGCAGGGCGTGGATGCTGTGTGGGAGACCACGCTCATGCAGCCGCTCATCGACCAAGCCTGCAGCCTCACCGGCCGTAGCTACCGCGCCGGCGACTACGAGGATCGCGACAGCTTCGCCATGCGGGTGCTGGCCGAGCACGCTCGGTCGGCTGCGATGTTGGTCAGCGACGGTGTGTTTCCCAGCAACGAAAACCGTGGCTACGTGCTGCGCCGCATCATCCGCCGCGCCGTTCGCTACGCGTATCTGCTGGGCACCGAGAAGCTGGTCATGCCCACGCTGGTGAACACCGCTGTCGACGTGATGGGCAACGCTTACCCCGACGTGGCCACCAACCGCGACTTCATCACCAACGTGCTCACCCGTGAAGAAGAACGCTTCCGCCAGACGCTGAAGACCGGATTGGTCATCCTCGAAGACGAGCTCGCTGCACATTCAAACGACGGCCATACCGACCCGCTGCCCGGCAGCACGGCGTTCCTCTTGCACGACACCTACGGCTTCCCGCTGGAATTGACGCGGGAGATTGCTGGCGAGCGTGGCGTAGCGGTCGACAACGCTGGTTTCGAAGTAGAGATGAAGACTCAGCGCGAGCGGGCCAAGGCCGGTCGCAAGGGCACCGCCACCGACGGAGATCGCCTCGACGGCTACCGCGAGGTAGTCGAGCAGCATGGCATTACCGAGTTCGTTGGATACAGCGACGAGACCTCGCAGTCCGCCGTCGTTGCCGTACTGCCCGGCGACACGTTGGAGGACGGCACTGAGACAGTTGAGATTTTCCTCGATCGCACCCCCTTCTATGCCGAAGCCGGCGGCCAGGTGGGCGACACGGGCACAATTCGCACTGCCGGTGGCATCGCCAGTGTGCTCGACACCACATTTGCCCTGCCAGGCCTTCGCCGTCACATCGCTCGCATCGACAGTGGCGAAATCCTGGTCGGCGACAG
>JANOYI010000114.1:0-3567 GCA_031428795.1 Ilumatobacteraceae bacterium
CTCGTCGATCGGACGAACCGCACCGCTGGTGAGCAGCAGCCCGCCATTGCGCGCCATGCGGGCGCCAGTGTCTTCCAAGCCCAGCTCGAAGGCGCCCGTCAGGTACCCGACTGCCACTTCGAGTTCTTCGTCGGTGATGCCGTCGGCGACAAGCTTGTGCAGCTCGGTCGTCATCAGGCCCTGAACTTCGTCAGCGTGCTCGGGCTGCGTGCCGGCGTACATCTGGAACACGCCTGCGTCGCTGTAGCTGCTGACACCCGAGTACACGGCATATGCCAGGCCACGGCTCTCACGAATCTCTTCGAAGAGTCGGCTGGACAGCCCCCCACCGAAGACATGGTTGACGACATCGAGGGCTTCACGACGTGAATCGTTGCGAGCCAACGAACGACCACCGATCACGATGTGCACCTGCTCGCTGTCGTCGTCGATTACATCGCCGTTGCCTTGCTCGCCTGGCCCGGTACGCACCGGCGGCGAGCCGCCCGTGCTGACACCTACAAAACAGCGCTCGATCTCGGCCAGCATCTCGTCGTGCGCGAGCGGGCCAGCGGCCGTCACGATCATCGAACCAGCGCGGTAATGCTCGGCGAAGAACGAGCGCACGTCGTCGGGCGTGATGGCAAGCACGTGCTCGCGATCGCCAGCCGGGTCGCGACCGAGAGCGTGACCTTCGAAGAGTGCTGAAGAGAAACGTCGGTGAGCGACATCGTCAGGCGAATCGTCGTCCATCGCGAGCTCCTCGAGGATGACCTGGCGCTCACCGTGCACGTCGTCGTCGCGCAACGCGGGCCGGGTGAGCACGTCGCCCAGCAATTCGATGCAGAACGACGCGTGCCGTGCCGGCAGGCGGCAGTAGTACGCGGTGTACTCCTTGGAGGTGAACGCGTTGAAGTCGCCACCGCGGCGATCGACACCGCGGGCCAACTCCTGTGCGCTACGCGTGTCAGTGCCCTTGAACAAGAGATGCTCGAGGAAATGACTGACGCCGCTGAGCGCATCTGGCTCGTCGCGCGAGCCAACGCCGACCCAGACCCCGGTAGCCACCGACAACGCGCCAGGCACGCGTTCGGTGGCCACCGTCAGGCCTGAATCAAGTTGTGTGATCCGGAGATCTGTCAATGCTTGACCTGTCGACGAGTCGAGTGATCAGCGGTGACGACGACGGCCGCGATCGCCACCGTTGTCGTTGCGGCTGCCTCCACCGGCGTTGCCGCCAGCTTCGCCACCCGGGCCGAGATCGCCGAGGTCGCCGGCCAGTTCAGCGTCGAACGCGTCGTCGAACGACACGGCAACGCCATCGGTGGTCGGAGCAGCGGCTGCTGAAGGTGACGACGCGGCCGGAGCCGACGAACGCTCGCGGCGCGGGCCACGATCGCGATCGCCACCACGGTCGTTACGGTCACGGTCGCCACGGTCTGAACGCTCGCCACGGTCACGGTCGCCGCCGCCGGAAGATGCTGCGCCTTCCGGGATCACGGGGTCCCACGACTCGCCGGGGGTCAGGCTGACCTTGCCCTTTTCGTCGACGTCTTCGACGATGACTTCGATCTCCTGGCCGAGGGTGAGCACGTCTTCAACGTTGTTGATGCGCTTGCCCTTGCCGAGCTTGCTGATGTGCACGAGGCCATCGCGACCCGGAAGGATGTTGATGAACGCACCGAACTTGGTGATGTTCACCACGCGACCCTGGTAGCTGGTGCCAACCTCAGCCAGCGGCGGCGAGACGATGGCCTGGATGCGGGCCTTCGCCTCTTCCATGCGCCACGCCTCGACTGCGCCAATGGTGACGATGCCCTGGGCACCGTCGTCATCGACGGCGATGTCGGCGCCGGTCTCTTGCTGGATGGTGTTGATGACCTTGCCCTTGGGCCCGATGACCTCACCGATCTTGTCCATCGGGATGAAGATGGTGGTGATCTTCGGGGCCGTGGCAGCAACCTCGGCACGAGGCGCTGCGAGGCAGGCGTTCATGTTGTCGAGGATGGCCAGGCGGGCTTCCTTGGCCTGCTCGAGCGCGGCAGTCAGGACGTCGGCAGGGATGCCTTCGATCTTGGTGTCGAGCTGCAGGGCAGTGATGGCGTCGGCGGTGCCGGCGACCTTGAAGTCCATGTCGCCGAATGCGTCCTCAGCACCGAGGATGTCGGTGAGGGTGGTGTACTTGCCTTCGGCGTAGACGAGACCCATGGCGATACCGGCCACGGGGGCCTTGATCGGCACACCGGCGTCCATGAGGGCCAGCGAGCCCGAGCAGACCGAGGCCATGCTGGTGGAACCGTTGGAGGCCAGCACTTCGGCAACGAGGCGCAGCGTGTAGCTGAACTCGTCGAGGCCCGGCAGCACCGGCAGCAACGCACGGGCAGCCAGCGCACCGTGACCGATTTCGCGGCGCTTGGGTGAACCCACGCGACCGGTCTCACCGTTGGCCCACGGGGCCATGTTGTAGTGGAACAGGAAGTACTTGTGCGTCTCCGGGCCCAGCGTGTCGAGCAACTGGTTCATGCGGGGCATGGCCATGGTGAGCACGTTCATCACCTGGGTCTCGCCACGCTGGAACAGGCCGGTGCCGTGCGCGGTGGGCAGTACGCCCGTCTCGCTGCTGAGCGGACGCAGATCGCGGGGACCGCGACCGTCGATGCGCAGGCCCTCGTCGACGATGCGCTTGCGCACCAGCTTCTTGGTCAGGCTGCGAACGGCTTCCTTGACTGCCTTTTCCTGGCCGGCGAACTCGGCGCCTTCGCCACACAGCTGCGCGAGTGCGTCGGCTGCGGCGGCGTCGGTGGCGGCGTTGCGCTCGGCCTTGCCGGCAATTGCGACAGCGGGCTTGAGTGCTTCGGTGCAGATGCGCTCGACAGCGGCGAAGATTTCCGGCGTGTAGTCAGCGGTGACCGAGTAGGCCATCGGAACGATCGGGCCCTTGGTGGCAACGACGCTGGCGACGAGCTCGCGCTGAAGAGCAATGCTCTCCTTGATCCAGATCTTGCTGGCATCGAGGCCACGTGCCAGAGCCGACTCATCGACCTTCGGGGCGCCATTGGCGTAGTACTTGAAGCTGTCGGTGGTGCCACCGGCCTCGACCATCATGATGGCAACGTCGCCGTTGTCCAGCACGCGGCCGGCCACAACCAGCTCGAAGGTGCTTGCTGCACCCTCTTCGTAGGTGGGGTGGGGGATCCACTCGCCGGTCTGAGTGTGGGCAACACGCACGGCGCCGATGGGGCCGTCGAACGGGATGCCACTGATCATCAGCGAGGCGGAGGCGGCGTTGATGGCCAGCACGTCGTGCGGATTGGCCATGTCGGCGCCGAGGATGGTGAGAACGACCTGGGTCTCGTTACGGAAGCCGTCCGGGAAGGCGGGGCGCAGCGGGCGGTCGGTGAGCCGGCAGGTGAGGATTGCGTCCTCGGTGGGGCGGCCTTCACGACGGAAGAACGAACCCGGAATCTTGCCGGCGGCGTAGGCACGCTCTTCCACGTCGATCGTGAGCGGGAAGAAATCCATACCCGGCTTCACGTCCTTGGCGGCGTTGGCGGTGGCCAACACAGTGGTGCCGCCCATCGTGGCGAG
>JANOYI010000115.1:0-11584 GCA_031428795.1 Ilumatobacteraceae bacterium
CGATCCCTGCGGTGTGATTGGTGGTGTCGACGATGTCGGTGATCTCGGGGGCGACGCGGCGGGCCATAGTTTCGAAGCCGTCGCGAAGGGTGGCCGTTGACGAGGCGCACCCTTGGCAGCCTCCGCTCATGGCGATGGACAGAACGCCGTTGGTGAACTCGACGATGGTGATCTTGCCGCCATGGGCTGCGATCGATGGGTTGACTTGTCGATCGAGGAGGCGTTGGATCGCGACCCGAATCTCGCTGTCATCGCGCCCGGTTCGCGACCGCTCGGCGAGTGCCGGCCGTCCGGTGTAGAGGTGGGCCCGGATCTCGGCGCCGATCTGTGCCCGAAGGTTCTCCCACGACGAAGCGGGCGCCTTGGTGACCGAGACCGTCGTGTCGGCAACGACGACGGCCGTCACCTCGTCGAACGCGAAGAGGCGGGCAGGAAGCGTTGAGGAGTCGACGGGTTGCTGGCGGTCGAACGCGACCGGTCCTCCGGTGTGCACCGTCCGATCGACGACGAACTTGCAGGTGTCGGGATCAGCGACAGAGGTCTCGGCTCGAATTCGGATCGTGGGGTCGATGGTTGGTTCAGACATCTTGGACTGCTCTGGTGTCATCTCGTTCAGCAAGCGCCCGGAGATAGCCGAAGGCGTAGATCCCGGTGCTGTGCCCGTCGCTCCACGCGATGTTGATGGCGTAGTTGCCGACGCTCGTGATCAAGCGTGGTACGACATCGCCAACGATGGTGGCTGGGTCGAGCAGCGGGCGGCCACTCATCTCCTCGACGCATGCTGCGCATCGGCAGGCGAGGCGAAGATCTCGCACATCGAGGTCGTCCTGGCGGCCGTCCTCCCACCGCACCGACAGTGTCGTTCGGTCACGTTGGGTGAACCCGATGGGTGTTGTGGGTGAACCGGCGTGTTCGGGCGCAGCGACGGACCAGTGGGGTGCGCCGTGGTTGGTGTCCCATGTCCAGGCGAACGAGCCCAGCACGGCGGTGGTGAGCCCTTGGAGTTTGGCGTCGATCTTGTCGGCAAGCTGACGGAATGTCGCAGCGGCTCGGGACTGTGGTCGTTCGATGATGATGGGTTCGCCGCCGTCGCCGCCGGTGACGATGTCGGCGTCGAGTGGGATGGTGCCGAGGAACGCCACATCCAGTTCGGCGCTCATGTTCTCTCCGCCGCCTTGGCCGAACACGTCGGTGTCGGTGCCGCAGTGGGGGCAGGTGAAGGTGCTCATGTTCTCGACGATGCCGAGGATGGGGACGTTGACGGTTTGGAACATTCGCAGACCGCGTCGAGCGATCTTGAGGCTGACGTCTTGGGGGGTGGTCACGATGACGACGCCGGACAGTCGCAGGCTTTGGGCGAGCGTGAGTTGGGTGTCGCCGGTTCCTGGGGGCAGGTCGAGGATCAGGTAGTCGAGTTGTCCCCAGTCGACCTGGGCGACGAGCATCTGGAGGTACTTGGAGACCATCGGTCCGCGCAGGATGGCGGGGTTGTCGTCGTTTCGCAAGAAGCCCATCGAGGCAGACTTGATGCCGTGTCGTTCGGGAGGGACCATCCGGCCGTCGGCTGTGGCGGCGGGTGGTTGATCGGGGGGAATGCCGAGCATTCCCGGGATGCTGGGTCCGAGGATGTCGGCATCGACGAGGCCGACGCGGCTTCCACTTTGGGAGAGCGCTATCGCGAGGTTGACGGCGACCGTCGACTTCCCGACCCCACCCTTGCCGCTGGCGACAGCGACGATGTCGCGGATCCCGGGAAGCTTGTTTGCCGATGGCTCTGGCGCTGAGACTGTCGGTTTCTGGGTCAATGAAATCGCCTGCCGTGCGGGGGCGGGGGCCGGCGCGGCGCTGCGTTGTACGGCATCGTCCTGGAGTTCGCAGGCCGGGGGGGTCGGCGAGGTCGCTTCGTGTGCAGCGCTGGCTGCGCGGGCTAGTCGACGTCGATGAAGATGCATTCGCCTGGGCACTCCTCTGCTGCTTCGATGACTCGATCGAGTCCGCCGTCGGGGATGCGCGCCATACCGTCAGCGCCTGCAGGGTTCGCGATCCCGTCGAAGAGCTTTTCGGCGCCGTAGTTCGCGGCAGATTCCTTCACGTAGAAGAGTCCGTCATCCCTGGCGAAGAAGACGTCAGGGGAGATTTCCTCGCAGAGACCATCGCCGGTGCAGAGGTCTTGATCGATCCAAACCTTCATGGGGTTGATCCTTTCTGTTGAACACTGGGTGTGCAGTTCTGAACGTTCACATCATCCCGAGTTCTAGGCGGGCGACGTCGGACATGCGACTCAGGTCCCACGGCGGGTCCCAGATGAGCTCGACATCGACGTCGCTGACGCCGGGGAGGGTAGCGACGCGCTGTTGGGCGTCGACTTTGAGGATGTCGCCCATGCCGCAGCCGGGGGCGGTCATCGACATCTTGATTTCAACACGGTGGGTGCCGTCGGCGAGTTGTTCTGCCACGCAGGAGTAGATGAGCCCGAGATCGACGACATTGACCGGTATCTCGGGGTCGAAGACCGTCTTGAGTTGCTCGGTCACCTGGTCGAGGGAGAAGGCCCAATCGCCGCCGGGGTCGGGTTGGCTCGCCGGTTGGGTGATGAGGTGTCCGAGGCCGAGGCGGGTTGCGTCGGAGCCAGCGATGCGGGCGAGGTGTCCGGAGTCGGTTTGCACGGTGATGCTGCCACCGAGGGCTTGGTTGATCACCACTCGGTCACCGCGGTGAAGCGTTGCCCGATCTCCGGACGGGATGAGGGTGACGTCGCAATCCTCGGTGATCGCGATCGGGCCGTCGCGCCTGACCCCGACTCTGGTCTCGTTCACGACGCGATTCCCGGGAGGTCGGTATCGGGGCCGGCAGCGGGTCGTGTCGAGGCGTTGAGGCGTTGCGACACGAGATGCTCGACCCAGGAGCGCAGCGTCACGTTGTCGATTCGTTGCACGATCTCGTTGGCGAACGCCGTGGTGAGCATGGCGCGTGCTGAGCTTTCGGGAATGCCGCGTGTTCGCAGGTAGTAGATCGCGTCCTCGTCGAGTTGACCGACGGTCGCGCCGTGGGCGCATGTGACGTCATCGGTGAGGATTTCGAGTCGGGGTCGGGTGTCGATCTCGGCGCGGTCGGAGAGGACGAGGTTGCGGTTGGATTGCGCCGCATCCGTGCCGTTCGCTGATGGTTGGACGATGATCCGCCCGTTGAAGACACCGTGTCCTTGTTCGTCGAGGACGCCGTTGTAGATCTGTCGGCTCGTGCAGCGGGGGGCGATGTGTTCGATCGTGACCGGGTTGTCGTGATGTTGACTACCCGAGGGGAGGTAGAGACCGGCCAACGTCACATCGGCTGCTTCGCCCTCTAGACGGACCCGGACTTCGTGGCGTGCCGTGGACGCGCCGAGTGAGTACGCATTCGATGAGAAACGGCTGTCGGTGGCCTGGGTGACGTCGAGGACCCCGAACTGCACCGCCGCCGAGGCAGCGTTCTGGATCATGTGGTGCTCGACGTGAGCACCTTGTCCCAGGCGGATGCGGGTGACGGTGTTTGCGAACGAGGGCTCAGTGCCGTTACCGACATGTGTTTCGACGATGACGGCTCGGCTGCCGGGTTCGGCGGCCACGCACGTTCGAGTGGTTGACATCATCGGCTCGTGGTCTTCAGTCGAGCAGTACACGATTTGGATCGGTTGTTCGACGGTGACGCCGGCCGCGATGACGATGAAAGCGCCGTCGTTGGCCAGGCCAACGTTCAACGCCGCGAACCCATCGAGGGGTTGGTGGTCGCCATCGTCGAAGAACGCCAGAGGCGGCTTCGACTGGGCGGTCATGAGTGACATCCCGCTCGCAATCGTAAGGCCTTCGGCATCGCCGGGAATCGTGGAGAGATCGGCGTGAAGGTGACCGTTGACGAACACCAGTCGGGTGCCGCCGAGGTCGGGTACAAGCTTTGCGAGGGTCTCCGAAGCGAAGTCGCAGCCGGGTGTGCCGGGCCGGAACTCACTGTCGAGTATCGGGCCGAGGCGGAGGTACTTCCAGTCTTCGTTCTTCTGGGTTGGGAAGCCGTGCTCGGCCAGCCAACTGAACGCTGATGCTCTGGCTTGCGCGAGCCACTCTGGTGCTTCGAGATGATCAGGCTGGCCGAGGTCGCGCAGCCTCGTTGCGGTGGCGGTCGAAGTCATCAAGCCGCTTCCGCTCCTGCTTGTGCGACGGTCTCGCTGTAGCCGTTTGCTTCGAGTTCGACGGCGAGTTCTTTGCCGCCTGAACGAATGATTCGCCCGCCGGCAAGCACGTGCACCTGGTCAGGGACGATGTAGTCGAGGAGCCGTTGGTAGTGGGTGATCACGAGCATCGATCGCTCCGGCGAACGCAAGGCGTTGACACCGTTCGCGACGACGCGAAGGGCGTCGATGTCGAGCCCGGAGTCGGTTTCGTCGAGCACGGCCAGGGTTGGTTCGAGCATCGTCATCTGCAAGATCTCGTTGCGCTTCTTCTCACCGCCGGAGAACCCGTCGTTCACCGAACGGTTCTTGAGGGAGCGATCCATGTCCACCGACTCCATTGCGGTTTCGGCCAGGGCAAGAAAATCGACGACGCCGATCGCTTCGAGCCCTCGCAGGCGACGTAGCGAGTTCACCGCGGTGCGCAGGAAGTAGAGGTTGCCGACGCCGGGGATCTCGACCGGGTACTGAAATGCCAGAAACAACCCTGCTCCGGCCCGTTCCTCGGGTGTGAGCGAGAGGAGGTCGTGTCCGTTGTACATGATCGACCCGGTCACCTCGTAGCCCGTGCGTCCGCCCAGCACGTTGGCCAGGGTGCTCTTGCCGGCCCCGTTGGGACCCATGATCGCGTGGACTTCACCCGCGTTGATTGTCAGGTCGAGACCGTCGAGGATTTTCTTCCCGCCGATCGAGGCGGTCAGGTTGTTGATGTGCAGCATCAGCCGACACTTCCTTCCAGGCTCACACTGAGGAGCCGTTGTGCTTCGACTGCGAACTCCATGGGAAGTTCGTTGAACACTTCACGACAAAAGCCGTTGACGATCATCGAGGTGGCGTCTTCTTGGTTGATCCCGCGCTGGCGGCAGTAGAACATCTGGTCCTCACCGATTCTCGATGTCGACGCTTCGTGCTCGACTTGGGCGGTGGGGTTCTTCACTTCGATGTAGGGGAATGTGTGCGCCCCGCAGTCGCCGCCGATCAGCAGCGAATCGCACTGCGTGAAGTTGCGGGCGTTCTCCGCTGAACGCAGGACCTTGACCAGGCCCCGGTATGTGTTCTGGCCTCGGCCAGCGGAGATGCCCTTCGACACGATGGTGCTCGTGGTGCGTTTGCCGATGTGGATCATCTTCGAGCCGGTGTCGGCTTGCTGGCGTCCGGCTGTCAACGCAACCGAGTAGAACTCGCCAACCGAATCGTCACCCTGCAGCACGACGCTGGGGTACTTCCAGGTGATTGCGGATCCGGTCTCGACCTGGGTCCAGGAGATCTTGGCCCGATCGCCGGCGCACTTGCCGCGTTTGGTCACGAAGTTGAAGATGCCGCCTTTGCCGTCCGCGTCGCCGGGGTACCAGTTCTGCACCGTGGAGTACTTGATCGACGCGTCGGTGTGAGCAACCAGTTCGACCACTGCGGCATGGAGTTGGTTCTCGTCGCGCTGGGGTGCGGTGCAGCCCTCGAGGTAGCTGACGTAGGCGCCCTCCTCGGCGACGATCAGGGTCCGTTCGAACTGGCCGGTCTGTGCCGAGTTGATCCGGAAGTAGGTCGACAACTCCATCGGACAGCGCACACCCTTGGGGATGTAGCAGAACGAACCGTCCGAGAAAACCGCCGAATTGAGCGCTGCGAAGTAGTTGTCCCGAACCGGTACCACCGTCCCCAGGTTCGCTCGAACGAGATCGGGGTGCTCTGCGACGGCTTCGGAGAAAGAACAGAAGATCACGCCCGCCTCGGCGAGCTTGGCCTTGAACGTCGTGGCGACCGAAACCGAGTCGACGATGGCATCGATGGCGACGTTGCTGAGCCGCTCCTGTTCACGCAACGAGATCCCGAGCTTGTCGAACATCTCCCGTAGCTCGGGGTCCACTTCGTCCATGCTGCCCAGCACCGGCTTGGGCTTCGGCGCTGCGTAGTACGAGATGTCTTGGAAGTCGATCGGCTCGTAGTGGGCGTTCTGCCAGTCGGGCACATCCATTGTCAACCACTGTCGATAGGCCTGCAGCCGCCATTGCAGCAGCCAGTCCGGCTCGTTCTTCTTGGACGAGATCAATCGGACAACGTCTTCGGAGAGACCCTTCGGTATCACATCGGTGTCGATGTCGGTACTGAACCCGTGCTCGTACTCGCGAGCCGCCAAGTCGCGGACCTCATTGGAGATGACGCTCATGACGCACCCCCGGCCTGGGGCGGCCGCTGCGTTGTTCGGGAATCAAGCTGAGATCTCGTCACGTGATTTCGCTCTCTCTCATCAGTGAGCCGAACGTTTGGCTCGATCCCACCGTAACAGGTGTTATACAAGTTACAACTTGCGAAACTCAGAGAAGGGCCAACTCGTGTCTACACTGGGCACATGAACTCGCCGACCGGGCTGATCTCGCCGACACAACAACGCGTCGTGATGATCCTCAAACGACTCGGTGAGGCCACAGCAGACGAGCTCGCCGAGGCACTCGAAATCTCCGCGAGCGCAGTTCGACAGCATCTCAACGCGCTTCGATCGGCCGGCTACATCGCCGCCGATCAACAACGAGGTCTGCCCGGACGGCCCGCCGACGTGTTCCACACGACCCAGTTGACCGAGACAATGTTCGTGAAAGACTCGAACGATCTGTCAATCGAACTTCTGTCCCTCATGGAAGAAGAATCCCCGGAACTGGTGACCCGGGTGCTCGAACGCAGACGCCGACGACGTGTCGTCGAGACGACCAGCAAGCTCGCCGGCAAGCACCTGGGTGACAAGGTCGCCGCTCTGACCGCGGAACTAGATGCTGAGGGCTTCCTCGCCGACTTCGATCAGATCGACTCGGCCCACTATCGGATAAACCTACACAGCTGCGCCATCTGGACTGTCGCCGCCCGCTACGGACAAGCGTGCAGCACGGAACTCGACTACATACGCGATCTGCTGCCTGAAGCCACTGTCGAACGCGTCACCCATAAGACCGCTGGCGCGCACGTGTGCGCCTACGAGATCCGTTTCTGATTGCGTTCGATGTCGGGGGTGACACAGACAGCCGCGTAGACGGGCCCGTTCGCATCCGTTCCGAGCGCAGGCAGTGGAACGAATAGATCGTCGAGCGCACCACAAGATACTCCGGTCGCAGCGATCGTTCGTCGCCTCGGCTGAGGCGAGGTGCAACATGGCCGAGGAGCCCTCCTTCGATGCCTTGGCCTGAACTTCCCACGGGTGACTGGGACAGCACTGGTACGGTTATCCCATGAAAGCAACCGTGGACCACGTAGGGAGAATCGTCGTTCCCAAGGCGCTCCGCGATCGTCTCGGACTGACTGCCGGATCGATCGTCGACATCTCGTTGTACGGCGACGGACTCCACGTCGCTCCGGGGGCGTGGCAAACGTCTCGACGATACGAAACAGGTCGAACACCTGGAAGTCGTTCGTCGAAGGCTGGCCATCTGGACCACGTTCAGCACCGAGCTGGCGATCCAGGTCCTCGAAGAACCTTGCGGTAGCTCGAACAGCCCGCCGCTCGGTCGTCACTGGGCCGGCGACTCGGTGCCGGAGATGTGGTCTTCGAGCCGCGCGCGCACGCGAGCGAGGAACTCCGGCGGAACATCAGCGAGGTCGCGAACGATCCCGGCGGTGAAGATCGCATCCTGTTCAGCTGGCGAGAGCTGCTCAAGCTCTGCTGCAGTCCAGACCTTCTGTGCCATGCCAGTGATCGTAGCCTCGTCGGCGGTCCGGCAGGGAGCCAATGCCGACCCATTCGACTGGGACGGGCCTCGAGGATCCGCCAGCTAACCGACGTCGAGGTGGACGCGCTGATGTGTTGGTTGCCGGAGGACAGCACCACGACCCCGACGCATGGGCCAGTGTACAGCCAGGGTCCTATCGGCTGACGGCGAGTTGTGTACGTCAGCGGCCGGGCCGCTGGCGGCGGCCGGTGCGGGCGGCGAACGCGTCGAGCGCCTCGAGCACGTCCGGGGCGCGCCACAACCGGTCGCGTTTGTTGTTCGTGAACTCGACGAGCACACCAGCATCGACGAGCGGTTGGAGCGCCCGATACACGTTCGTCTGGGGGATGCCCAGCTCACGGCTCAATGACGGCGCGTTGACCACCGGATGCCGCACCACGATCTCGGTGACCTTCCACGCGGCGGCGTCACGGCGGGCCTTCACCCGTTGCGCCCAGTCGGCACGGACACGGCCCAGGTCAGCGACGAGTTGCCGGCCGTTGATGAGCGCCGCGAACGTTGCGTCGGCGAACCGTTCGACGATCGGGACCGGGTCGCCGTCACGGTATGCGCCGAGCGCCGCGAAGTAGGCGTCGATGTCGGTCAGCAAGCCGGCTGACACCGGGACGGTGACGTGTCGGGTGAGTCGGGCGTGGCGCAGTTGTGCGTGGACGAGCGCCCGCCCGACTCGGCCGTTGCCATCCGGAAACGGGTGGATCGTTTCGAACTGGGCGTGGGTGATCGCCGCGTGCGCGAGGGTCGGGATGTCGGTGCGCGCGATGAACCGGGTCAGGTCGTCGATCGCAGCCGGCACCCGGTCGTGGTGCGGCGGAATGAACTGAGCGGCGTGCGGGCTGTAGTCGCCGCCCCCGATCCACACCTGCTGGTCACGCCACCGTCCGGCAATCGCCGGAGCGCTATCTCGCAAGAGCGCGTCGTGCATGTTGAGGATCGCCGGTCCGTCGAGCCGGTCGGCGAGCGAGATCGCAGCGCTCATCGCCCGTTGGTTGGCGACGATCAACGCTGCGTTGCGGTTCCCGTGACCGAGTTCGGCTTCGGCGATCGCACGGGCGGAGGCGGTCAGGTTCTCGATCTTCGACGAGGCAGCCGATTCCGAACGGAGCAGGATCGCTGCGAAGGGTGCGATCTCGGCCCCAGCCTCGGCGTCGAAGCGGGCCATCTCGGTGCTCGCGTCCTCGGCGGCGGCCAGGACTGCGGCCGGAATGGTGGCCTGCACGTCCGCGATCGCCGGCGGGATCGCCGCTTGGTACGGCTGGCGCGCGAGCAGGCGGGTCTGCCGTGACGCTGGCAGGTCCTCACGGCTGTGCCAGTCGTATGCTTCGAAGTCGACGGCCGGCCAGGCCACGCGATCGTTCAGCAGCACACCTCCCTGATATCACTTACGGTCTGAAGTGATACTACCGTGTCGGGTTGGTATCGGTTGCACTCTGACGGCCACGCGGCACCGCTCAGCGGGCGAGGTACTCGATGCTCAGTCGCCTAGCTGATGAGCTCAGCCGCAGGTTAGGTCAGAAGCCGGGGACGTTGCCCGACGAATCAACCTTGCGAGTCACGGTCACCACCGACGCCGTCGGGCGAACCTGAGGTTCCTTACCGCGCACACCGCGGGTCATCCCGGCGGCCTGCTTGCTCGGGCGTCGCCTCGGCATCGGATGAACCCTTTCATTGGCAATCTCCAATCAATACATTGGCACGCCATTGGCAAGGGCTGTTGAAAAGCAGGAGAGCCACTCCGAAGAGTGGCTCTGACCTGGGCTTTCTTTGGCAGCCCCAACGGGATTCGAACCCGTGCCGCCACCTTGAGAGGGTGGTGTCCTAGGCCACTAGACGATGGGGCCATGCTGCTTGTATTGCTATGCGAACGCTCCGGCTAGCCGTTGCGTTGGTTGGGGCGCAAGGAATCGAACCCTGAATAACAGAACCAGAATCTGCTGTGTTGCCAGTTACACCACGCCCCACCGGGGGAATTCCCCGAAGGGCGACAGAAGTGTAGCCAGCCGCCCCGGAATCTCCCACCGCCAAATTCAGCCAGTGATCGCCAGCAGCCGATCGAAGCCGATGATCTGACCCAGCGAGACACCAGCGGCCTCTTTCAACTCGTGCCAGAACGCGTCGCTGCCACGTACCGGGCTGGTGCGCGTGGGCGACACGTACGCCGTGAGACCAAGCTCCTGACTGATCAGGCGGATGCGCAGCGCGTGATACGGGTCGCTGACCAGCAGCACCTCGACCAGGCCGCGCTCCCGCAACTCGTCGCGCGCCTCTACGAGGGAGTCGTACGACGTGTTGCCGCCGACCTGCACGATCGCGTCTGCAGGCACGCCGCGCTCCTCCAAGTACGCCGCGGATGCCTGTGCCTCGGTGAAGCGATCCCCTGGCCGGTTGCCACCGGTCGTCACCACCAGCGGGGCGAGACCGCCGTCCCACAGCTCGACAACGTGATCGAGACGGGCGGCCAACTGCGGCGACGGCCGGCCGTCGTACTGCGCTACACCAAGCACCACGATTGCATCGACCGGTCGGGCCTGGTCGGTGTTGCCAGTGCGGAACACCAGCCACAGGCTGGCCAGGTAATACACGGCCAGGACGGAGACCACTCCCGCGAGCACTCGCCGAACCAGCCGCCAGCGATTGA
This sequence comes from Ilumatobacteraceae bacterium, assembly GCA_031428795.1. Classification (GTDB taxonomy): domain Bacteria; phylum Actinomycetota; class Acidimicrobiia; order Acidimicrobiales; family Ilumatobacteraceae; genus UBA668. The sequence continues at coordinate 10,550 of JANOYI010000115.1, forward strand.
CGGGCGCGGCACCGTCGGGCTCAGCGACCAGCGCCTGTTCTACGGCGCCCTCGACGATGCCCGCGTCATCGGTCAAGCGAGCGTCGCCTCGGCTGACCGCATGCGGCACAGGGTTTCGTCGCGGCCAAGCACTTCCAACGCCTCGAACAGCGGCGGACCAACGGTGCGGCCCGTGACGGCGACCCGAACCGGCGCCTGCGCCTTGCCCAGCTTCAAGCCATGCGACTCGCCAACGACTTCCAACGAACTCTTCAGCGCGTCAGCGGACCAATCGGCAAGCACGTCATACGCAGCGATCGCGTCGCGCAGCACCGCCCCGGCTGCTGGTGAGCTGAACGTCTTGGTCCACGCTTCCTCGTCGACGACGGGCTCGGCGAGGAACAGAAAGTCGACGACGCCCGCAGCATCGGCGAGCGTCACGCAACGCGGCTGAATGTGCGGCGCCATCGCAAGGAACTTCTGCTCGTCGAAACGGTCGGCGGGGAACGGCGCGTCGTCCGCGAGCAGCCACGGGCGGCACGCTGAAGCGAACTGCTCGACCGTCAGCTGACGGATGTACTCACCGTTGAATGCGGCCAACTTCTTGAGGTCGAAGAACGCTGGCGAGTGGTTGACATCCTCCAACGTGAAGTCGCCTTCGATCTGCGCCCACGGCTGGATCTCTTCGCCCTTCGGCGTCCAGCCCAGCGTCATCAGATAGTTGACCATCGCCTCGGGCAGGTAGCCCTCGTCGCGGTACTGCTCGAGCGCGACCTTGTCGCGTCGCTTGGAGATCTTCTTGCGCTGCTCGTTGACCAGCAGCGGCAGGTGCGCCCAGACCGGAGGCTCGTGACCTAGCGCCTGCCACATCATCTGCTGCTTGGGCGTGTTGGACAGGTGCTCCTCGGCGCGCAGCACGTGGCTGATGCGCATGTTCATGTCGTCGACCACATTGGCCAGCAGGAACATTGGGCTGCCGTTGCCGCGCAGCAAGACGAAGTCTTCGATCAGCGTGTTGTCGAAGTCGACATCGCCACGAACCAGGTCGTGCACGAC
>JANOYI010000116.1:0-2667 GCA_031428795.1 Ilumatobacteraceae bacterium
AGGCCGAAGTCATCCACTGGGATGAACTGCTGGAGATCGGCTCGTGGGCCAAGGCCAAAGAACTCGGCAAAATCCGCATCGAGGGCAAGGACTACCACCCCCTAGACGGCGACGTCATGGAGTTCCGCTTCAACGTGTAGCAGGGCTTCGCGATCTGCGACTATTCCGCCGTAGTGCCTCTGAGCTGTCTTTTGTATCGACCTAGATGCGTTCAGTTTCGCCCTGTTCGTTCGGATGAAGGACCTGAGAAGGACCAATCCGGGACCGCAGCAGAGCGTGGCGATGCACAGTCGCGAACGTAGGGCACGCGGCCAGGGCAGTCGAGGTCACGTCCGGTGCGTGCCGCTGGACCGGATATCAGCCAACATGACCCGGTGAGAACGGCGCTGGCTGCACGATTCGTTTCGATATCTCGGAACCGGTCGTCGGCCTGCGACGTCCAACCGTGCATGTCGCGACACGCGTGGGCAGGTGCAACACTCGCCGGTTTGCTTCTACTCGCGGCCTGCGGTTATTCCGCACCGGTCTCGACTAGGGCGTCGCTCCCGACGGACCCGCTACCGGCTGAGTCACATACCACCTTCTCGCACACACCGGGGTCGCCTCCGACTGAGCCAGCTACCACCGTGCGCGAGACTTCGGTCGACGCCGCGCCTCCCACCACGCTGATCTCCGACCGCTACGCAATCGCGACGTTCGACTGCCCACTCAACGCGTCATGCATCTACGCGTTCACACTGGGCGACGAGTTCGTCCAGCCCCTGTGCGACGCCGTCAGACCCGAACTCGTCACTGATCAATTGCTCGCCGACGACACTCCTGGACTTCCATGGTCGCAGCTGTCAGCAGTCCAGGGCGTCGACCCACAGGTGGCCGCAGCTGTACACGACACCAATTGCGAGGCCGAGTGGTCGTTGGCGCGGCGCGGGGATCTCGGCCTGGCCCCGAGGGACTTCGCCATCGCCTGGGCCCGAGCACGGTGCGATGTGCTTGCACAGCCCAGCGACGATGACCGTTGTCGAAGTGGCGGTGCCGCGACTTGGACAGAACTGCAGGACCGATCAACCGGCATCAATGCCGAGATCGGATGGGCCACCTTTCCTGAGTACATCGAACAGATCGACGCGGTCGTCGCTGACGACCCAGCTCATCCAGACGCGTGGCGAGCCGACCCATCGCAGGTGGCGGCACGCCGTCTGGCCGAGCCGGACGCCGTCGGATCGGTGTGCGCCTATACGAATCTGTATCCAGGATGCCGTGTCCTGCTTCGACCGGCCCCAGTTGACACCATCACCGCCGACGTGGTGGCGTTCGACGGCATTCTGCAATGGATCGTGCCGATGAACATGCCTACCGAGCAGTTCGCCCAGACATTCCCGCTCCGAGTGACCGTGGAACGCTCAGGTGGCACATGGTGGGCGACCAGTTACTTGGAGTGGCCACAGATCGAACACGGAGCGGGAGATCCGGGACGGTCCGCAGCCGATACGGCTGCGATGGGTTTCACGACGGTCGTCGTCGAGCATGATTGGCCGATCGCGACGTCGGGCTGACACGTCACGCAGGAAGGGTGGGCCTTCGACAAGGACTTCGAGCATCGCCGAAGTCACCGGACAGCCCGTCGAGCGGCTCAGCCAACCCTGACCGACACGAGGACGATTGATGACGTCGAGCCGACGCATTCACGATCGCTGTATTGCCGTGGCCGGAGGTTTGAGGGTTGACGGCTGGGAGCGGTTCAGCTGAACCGCTTTCTTCACGCATGGGAGACACCTCCTCACTGACCGACGGGCGACGAACCGGATGTGGCTAGATCTTTTCAACTAAAAGCGCCAGACTGCATACATGGAAGCAGGAGTCAGAGAGCTACGAGATCGCCTGAGTCACTACTTGAACGTCGTACGCGACGGCCAGGAGGTGACCGTCACCGACCACGGCAAGGCTGTGGCCCGACTCGTCCCGCTGGATCAACCTCGGGCGCTTGACCGCCTCGTCGCCGAGGGCCTAGTCACCCCCGCTCAGACGGCGAAGCGTTCGCGGACACCGCTCCGCATCACGGCCAAGGGGACCGTCAGCGACCTCGTGGCCGAACAGCGGCAGTGATCGCCTACTTCGACACCTCCGCGGTGATCCCGTTGCTGATCGGCGAGCCTTCGTCGGCCACCTGCGTGCGAATGTGGAACGAAGCCGCCCGAAGCGTCAGCGTCCGTCTGCTCTACCCGGAAGCGCGTGCCGCGCTCGCCAGGGCCGAGCGGATGGGACGAATCACCAAGAGCCAGCACCAGGTCGCCGTCGCGGAACTGGAGACGATCATCACGGAGATCGACCACGTCGAAATCACCGCCCACTTGGCCCGCAACGCGGGCGACCTCGCCCGGGCCCACCAACTGCGCGGCTACGACGCCGTTCACCTCGCCGCTGCGATGGCTGCGGTCGATGCCGAACTCGTCCTAGTGACCGGCGACAACGACCTGGCCGACGCCGCTCGTTCACTCGGCCTGCCGGTTGCGCTCACACGATGACCGCCGTGCGTGAGTGAGAACAGCGGTTCAGCTGAACCGCTCCAATAGCGGTGAGGGAGTGTCATCGGCCGGTGAGTGAGAAGATCGGTTCAGCTGAACCGCTACGACTCCTCTGACTTGCGGTGCGCCGGCACGGTTGGGTGGG
>JANOYI010000117.1:0-2640 GCA_031428795.1 Ilumatobacteraceae bacterium
GTCCTAGGCCTCGTCACCAGATCCCAAACCCAAACCCAAACCCAAACCCATGCTCTTGAATAGGTGTTGGCTCGGGCCGGTGGCCGAGTTCGGCTTGCTGGCGAGCAGGACCAGGACTAGTTGATTCAGATCAGCGACAACTTTCCTTGCACCTAGCGCCGCAAAGCGCAACACAAGTTGTCGCTGATCGAAAACAAGTACCCCACGCCTGAGCGCCAGCGAGCCAGATCCGCCGGGCGGGCCGCCCCACACCCGTTCTAGAGCATGGGTTACGACCACGCTGCCGCGAGAGCCAGATCCGCCGGGCGGGCCGCCCCACACCCGTTCAAGAGCATGGGTTACCGACTGGCGGCGGCGAAGGCCAGACCCGTAGTCAAGCCGTAAGGATCAGGCGTCGACGAGGACGAACATCAACTCGCACTCGCAAGCGACTTTGCCAGCCAGCACCGCACGACCAACGCCCTTGCCAGCACGCGCCGACATGCGACCCAACTCGACTTCCAGCTCCAGCGTGTCGCCGGGGCCGACCTGCCGCCGGAAGCGGGCGGAGTCCAGACCGCCGAACAGCGGCAACTTGCCGGCGAAGCGCGCGTCGGTGAGCACCGCGATCGCGCCCATCTGTGCGATTGCTTCACACATCAATACACCCGGCAGCGTCGGACGCCCCGGAAAGTGTCCACTGAAAAACCATTCCTCACCGGTGAGATGCCACACGCCCGCACCGCTGAGGCCGGGCTCGAGGGCGGTGATCTCGTTCACGAACAAAAACGGCGGCCTGTGGGGAAGGATGGATTCGGGCGTCGGAAACGTGCTCACTTGCCCACCATTTCCAACAGTTTGCGAACTCGCGTCTCACGAAGTGTGGCCAGGTCAACCACCTCGGCGAGCTGATTCGTCAAGACGACGTCGGGCGCAGATGAACCAACAGTGAGCATCTCGGCATCCTAACCAACCCTGCGCGAGCACAACTTTCTCAAAAAACTCTGTCAAGACACTTGCAAGACTCCCTACGAGTCGTGGTAATGTGACTCAGCGTGATGAGCCTTGAGGGGAACCTTCAGGAATCTTCACGATTGTTGAACAACTTCTTCTCAAAGAAAGGGCGGGCTTGACATGTGGAAGGTCATCGGCGGCGTCAAGTGACGTCATCCACGGCGTAAGCCGTGGCCTGAAAACCCACCACGGGGTCGGGCGTGGGCGTGATAGTGCATCGGAATCGATCGCATGTTGTCGTCCAGCCAGTGCTCGAACCCGTAGTGCAACGCGACAATCTCGCTCAACCGAGCGTGCAGTACGACCCGAGTCTCGTCAGAGGGATTCGGGTCGTGTCGTTTCCAGACCACCATGGGGACGTAGCAGGCTTCGCACTCTGCGATCCAGCACTCGTCGTCCTCGTAAAACCACTCTGTGACCTTTTCCGCGACGCACAGTTCGCAGTCCGGATCAGTCACTGGCCGATTGCGCTGCGTACGTCACCGACGAAGTCACCGACGGCATCCGGGCCGCGTTCGATCAGTCGACGCATCACCGACGCCCCCATCACCACACCGTCAGCCACCTCGCAGGCCTCGCGCGCCTGCTGAGCGTTCGACACTCCAACGCCGATCAGCACCGGCACATCGGTGACCGCTTTCAACCTGCGTGCAAGCTCGGCCGCAGTGTTGGCAAGGGCATCGCGCTCGCCCGTGACGCCCAACAAGCCAACCGAGTAGACGAATCCGCGGGCGCGGGCAACCACCAGCGGCAACCGCGAGTCGGGTGCGGTGGGAGCGGCAAGCATCACGGTCTCGATGCCAGCAGCGTCAGCGGCTGCGCACCACGGACCCGACTCCTCCAGCGGAAGGTCGGGGACGATCGCAGCCGCTATACCAGCCGACGCAAGTTGAGCTGCGAAACGTTCGTGGCCGGCGTGGTGCACCGTGTTGTAGTACGTCATCACCGTGAGTGGAATCGACACATCCAGACTGCGGACATCCTGCAGGATCGACACGGGTGTCGCACCCGCCTCCAGCGCTGCCTGAGACGCTCGCTGGATGACTGGGCCGTCCATCACCGGATCGCTGAACGGAATTCCGATCTCGATGGTGTCGGCGCCGGCCGCCGCCGCTGCACGCACTGCGTCTTGCCAGCCCACATATCCTCCAGTGATGTACGGGGCCAACAACTTGCGCCCGGCGGCGCGCTTCTCGCGAAACTGAATCTCCAACACACCGAACTGGCTCATCCCGTCACGTCCTTGCCCAGCACGTCCATCATCTGCGCAACGTCTTTGTCGCCCCGACCGGACAGGTTCATCAGCACCGTCTGCCCTTGCATCTCGGGCGCTGCCCGCACAATCCAGGCCATCGCATGGGCGCACTCGAGCGCGGGAATGATGCCTTCGGACTTGGCCATCAACTGAAAGGCGTCGATCACTTCGGCGTCGGTCACGTTCGGATACTCCGCGCGACCGATCGATGCCAGGTATGAGTGCTCCGGGCCAACGCCCGGATAGTCGAGCCCGGCGGAGATGCTGTGCGCTTCAAGCACCTGGCCGTACTCGTCTTGCATCAGGTAGCTGCGCATACCGTGGACGACACCGGGCTGGGCACGGGCGACCGCTGCTCCCCCGGCGGGCTCGACGCCGACCAACCTCGTGCG
>JANOYI010000118.1:0-7229 GCA_031428795.1 Ilumatobacteraceae bacterium
GCACGAACTCGGGGATTAGATTTCGCTTTACTCCGGCTGGTGCAGAGCCGATAACGGGAGTGCAGTCTCACCGTCGTTCAGGAGCGCCCCATGATCGCAACAAGAATCACTCGTCGTGCCACCACCATCGTGGTTATCACGTTGCTCGCCGCAGGTACTGCGGCGGCTGGCGCGGGTGGCGCGCTGCCGTCGGCGTTCAGCACTGAGGACTCAGAGGTGGTCGAGGAGTCGACCACCACGGGCGCCGAATCAACGACGACCGCCGAGACCACCACGACGTCGGGGGTAGGCGACGAGGAGGAGAGCGACGTTCTGCCAGTCGTTGTCACGGGTGAGCTGCCATCAAGCACGACGCTGCACGATCCCAAGACCGCTGATCACTACGGCAAGTGCACAGCGTGGACAAATGGTGCTGAGAAGAAGATCACGAACCCCGCCTTCGCGGAGCTTCAAACTGCTGCGGACGAAGGCACCGTCTCGGTCGACGAGTACTGCGCTGCCACTCTCGCTGCGAAGGCCGCCGAGAAGGCTGACAAGGCTGCCGAGAAGGCTGACAAGAAGGCTGACAAGAAGGCTGACAAGGCCGACAAGGCGGATGACGACGACGAGACCGAGGCCGATGAGCTCGACGACGATGATGCAGATACAGATGACGTCGATGACGCGAGCGAAGGCAAAGGTAAGGGTGGCAAGGACAAGGCCAGCCGAGGCAAGGGTCGCGGCAAGAACGGCTGACGCAGCCCAGTGAGAGCTGGCTCGGGCGCAATGCCTACGTTCGGGGCGTGGGACAACTCAACGAACTCGCCTACTACGGTCTGCCCGGAGCACCGTCGAGCTGGCACCGATGGTCGAGGCATATCGTGCCATCCGCCCCGCAGGACGTTTCGATCACCTGAGCGCCAACCCAGGCCTGTAGCCGGGAACCCTTTTTGCGAACCTGTCGTGGGGCAAACACCAATCTTGGAGGTCACGGCCGCGACAGGTTGCGGGGGCGTTCAGGTTGGGGGGACGTTCAGGTTGGGGGGACGTTCAGGTTGGGGGGACGTTCAGGTTGCGGGCTAGTTGACCATTGCGCCGGCGACGATGGCGTGCACCTGATCGCCGTTCAGTTCGTCCTGCTCGCAGAGTGCATCGGCCAGGGCCAGGAGTGCACGACGGTGCTCGAGCAGCATGCATGCTGCGTGGTCGGCCGCTGCGTTCATCAGCTCGTCGGCCTTCGCGCGAGCGACCTCGTCGTGCAGCACTTTTGCGACCAAATTGCCGGCGCCCATCACGTCTGCGGCTTCCAAACTGAGCAGACTGGTGCTGGCACCGAGCATGCCGACCAATTGGGCGGCGATGGTGGTGGCCATCTGGAGATCGCTGGCAATCCCGCTGGACGCCTCGCCGAACTCCTGGATCTCGGCAGCACGACCACCCATGGCGATGACCATCAACTGGTGGGCCTCGGTTGGCGTGCGCAGGAAGCGCTCGTCGACATCCCCGTGCGCAACCAGGCCGAGCGAACCCGAGCGGCGAAGAATGCTGGCCAACTTGACGTCGCGGCCAGCAAGCGCTGCAAGGAGGGCGTGTCCCGATTCGTGGATTGCAACGCGGCGCTTCTCCTCGGGGTGGTAGCCGACGTCGTGGGAAAGGCCGACTTCGGTGACCATCTGGGCGTCGATGACGTCCTGAAAGCTCATCTCGTTCCTACCAGCGCGAAGTGCGAGCACCAACGATTCGTCGAGTAGCCGCTCAATTCGGACGGGGGTGTAGCCGGCGGTGAGATCGGCGACGAATTCGGCAGACACGGTGCTGTCGTGCGACTTGCGGGTGAGGTAGTAGTCCGCAATTTCCAGTCGGTCGGTGCGCGGCGGCAGGTCGAAGTGAATGCTGCGGTCGAAACGGCCGGGGCGCATGAGTGCGGGGTCCAGGTCGGCAGCGCGGTTCGTGGCGGCGACGATGAGCACGTTGTCCATCGTCACCTTCGGTCGCGGCAACGCCATCGAGTCGGGTAGCAGTCGATTGACCCAGTCGACGATTGAGTTGGTGAACTTCTGACCGGAGGTGGGCAGGTCGAAGCTCTGCATCTGGACGAGAAGTTCGTTGACGATGGACCCCTCGCGGCCGTTGCCCTTGCCCATGCCGGTGCGCGACAGACCAATGGCGTCGAACTCTTCGATGAAGCCAATCGCGCCGCCTTCTTGGCGGGCGGCCTTGCGCAATGCCTTGAAGTAGGAGCGGATCTTGCGGTTCGTCTGGCCGTAGAACATCGACTCGAATTGTGTGCCGGAGATGAACAAGAAGGGCACCCCGGCCTCGGCTGCCAGCGCCTTCGCCAGATACGTCTTGCCCGTTCCAGGAGGGCCCTCGAAAAGGATTCCCCGTCGTGCCGAGCCGCCCATCTGCTGGCGGAACTGCTGATGGTTGAGGAAGATGTTCAGGGTATCCACGGCCTCACGCTTGGTCGCCGTAGCCCCCACAACGTCGTCCAGTCGAATCGTCGAGTCCTTCGCGCGCAGCACCGTGTGCGACGAGCGCCCGGCCGCCATCATCGGCACCAGCATGAGGCCCAGCATGATCAGCATCATCAATGCCAGCAAGCTCAGCTCAGGGCTGTTGCGGATGATTGCGGGGAGGCCGGGGCTGACGGGGTTGCCGCCGATCTCGCGGACCCAGAACCAGATAAGCGGGATCCCCAGCAGTGCGACGAGCTTCCAGAGACGACGCTGCCGCTGGTGCTCGCGGTGCGCCGTTGCATCCACCGTGCGGCCGCGAACGACCTCTCCACCTTGGAACTGAGCAATATCCATGGCCGAAACCCCCTGTGACGAGTGAAGGAGCACACCGTACCATGATCTCACGCAGAGTGTAAACCGTTCACTCTGCGTGAACTCGACTTCGCGGCCCGAGAGACCCCTTGACGGTCCCTTGACCCATCTGATTAGTCGTCGTGGCCAGGGCGTTTGCGGGTTTGTTTGCGCTCGCCGACGGCCCGTTTGTCGCGCAGGCGAGCCTCCCTCGCTCCTCGGCTTGGCTTGGTGCTCGCCCGGGGCGGCGGGGGCGGGGTGGCCGCCTCGTCCAGACGTGCGAACGCTTCCTGCCACGCCGATTGACGGTTGCGCCACTGGGAACGTGACTGCGAGGAACTGGCGCTGACCACGGCACCGACGGCAGCCTCAATTCGCACGCGCACGACCTCGGACAGCCCGCTGCGCGCGATGTCAATGCTCACTGTGACCGCCGTGTCGGAGGTGTTCGCGTGTTGCCCGCCAGGCCCGCCGCTACGAGTTGCGATCCAGGAGACAGCGTCGGCCGCAAGCCGTCGCCCTCGCGCAGTGGTGTAGTAGCCGTCTACTGGCTCGATCGACGACGGCGAACCAGCCACGTCAGTCGTCTTGCTGCATGGTGGCCCATAGGCCGTGCTCGTGCAGCCGGAACACATCGATCTCGGCCTTCTCGCGGGCGCCGCTGCTGACGACTGCTCTGCCCTTCTCGTGGACGTCGAGCATCAGTTCGGTGGCCTTCTCCAAGCTGTACCCGAAGACCTTCTGGAAGACGAACGTGACGTAGCTCATCAGGTTGATCGGGTCGTTCCACACCAACACGATCCACGGCCGATCGTTCGACGTGAGATCGTCGATCTCGGGCCGGTCGAGGACGACCGGAGCGGTGGTGGGTGACATGGACCACATTCTGCCGGGTAAACGCTGTCGTCATACCGCGACGAAGTGGTGGCGCGCACGCGGTACCCCTACGATGGTGGACGTATGGCAGTCGGCTCGCGACCCCTTGTTCCCTCCCGGCTCGCGCCGGGTGGGGTGGCGCACGGGTCGCGCCGCACCCCCACGTCGAAACTCGGCGGCTACATCGCGCTGACGAAGCCGCGCATCATCGAGCTGCTGCTCATCACCACCGTGCCCACGATGATCATGGCGCAGGGCGGCTGGCCGCGAACCAGTCTGGTCCTCATCACCCTGCTCGGTGGCACGCTTGCCGCTGGCGGTGCCAACGCCATCAACATGGTGGTCGATCGCGACATCGACAAGCTGATGCCTCGCACGCAGGGCCGGCCGCTCGTCACCGGCCTGCTGCAACCCCGCCAGGCGATGGTGTTTGCCATCGCGCTAGAGATCGCTGCCTTCGCAGTGCTCTGGACGTGGGCCAACTTCCTGTCTGCTGTACTCGCATTGTCCGCCACCCTCTTCTACGTGTTCGTGTACACGATGTGGCTGAAACGCACCAGCACGCAGAACATCGTCATCGGCGGTGCTGCTGGCGCTGTCCCGGTGCTCGTGGGCTGGGCGGCCGTACAGAACAACGTCACCTGGACGCCGGTCGTGCTGTTCGTCATCATGTTCCTGTGGACGCCGCCGCACTTCTGGGCGCTGGCCATTCGCTACGCCGACGACTACCGCGCCGCCAACGTGCCAATGCTGCCGGCGGTCGCCACCATGGAAGTCACCGTTCGAAAGATGGTGATGTACACGGCCCTGATGGCCACCAGCACGCTGGTGCTCTGGCCCGTCGCCGAACTCGGTCTGGTGTACGGAATCTCTGCCGTTGTCCTCGGCGCTCTGTTCCTCTGGGGCACCATCGACCTAGGCCGCAACCCCACTCCGCAACGCTCGATGCGAGTATTCGGGTACTCCATCACCTATGTCACCCTGCTCTTCGCCGCAATGACCATCGACGTATTCGTCGGCTCGCGGGGCTGAGGATTTCCCATCGGCATGGCACCCGCGGATAGTGTCAGCCCAGCACACCATTTCCTTCGATCTGTCAACCGTTCAATCTGACTAGCTAGGGCCTTGCGCGTCGCGCGCCCGACACGAAACGAGTTCGCCACCTATGACCACTATCGATACCCACGTCTCCAGCGCCCCCGCGACATCGGGCTCCGGGCTCGCGTGCATCGCCGACTGGTTGACCACCACCGATCACAAGCGCATTGGGCGTCTGTACATCGGCACCGGTGCCTTGGCCTTCCTCGCCTCGGCCGTCGTGGCTCTGCTGCTCGGAATCGAGCGCATCTCACCTACCCGCGAAATGCTCGACGTCAACTCGCTCACGCAGCTGTTCTCGCTGCAGCGTTTCGGCCTCACCTACCTCGCGTTGGTACCGCTGCTGTTGGGTGTTGCGCTGGCCATCGTGCCCCTGCAGATCGGTTCCCGATCGTTGGCATTTCCACGGTTGGCGTCCGCAGGCTTTTGGGCGTGGTTCATCGGTGCACTGCTGGCCGTCTGGGCGCTGGCCAACAACGGCGGGCCGAATGGTGGCAACCCGCGTTTCGTCGATCTCTTCATTCTCTCCGTGGCCCTCATCGCCGCCGGTCTCCTGTTCGGTGCGGTCTCGCTGGTGACCACCATCCTCACCACTCGTGCGCCCGGCATGAACATGCGACGCGTGCCGTTCTTCACCTGGTCGGCACTGGTGAGCTCGCTTGGTCTGTTGATTGCGCTTCCGGTACTCGTCGGCAACCTCATCTACGTCTACGTCGGTCACCACTACGCGTCGGTCGGCGATCTCAGCGGAAATCGTGCGGTCGGGCAGTGGGCGGCTTTTGCGTTCACGCAGCCCACCACCATTCTCTTCACCATTCCTGTGTTCGGCCTTCTCGCCGAGACCGTGGCCACTTCTACTCGTCAGCGGTTGCAACCTCGGGGCATCATCTACGCCGGCATCGCCCTTGTCGGCGTCGCCAGCTTTGGCACGATGTTGCAGTGGCCCGCCACGTTGCGTCCGGGTTTCCTCGACGCCTCATTTGGCGAGAAGGTGAACGACCTGCTGCCCTTCGCCATGGTGCACCTGTTGCCGTTGCTCGGAGCGTTCATTGCGGTCTCGTTGTCGCTGAAGGGTCTGACCGCAAAGCCGAAAATATCGACGCCGTTGGTCTTCGCTCTGTTTGCTGGGCTGCTTGCGTTTGGCGGGGTTGCTGCCAGCGCACTGAACCACATCGGCGACGCGGGGCTGATCGGAACCACGTTCGAGGAGGGCACCTGGCTGGCGCTCGTCTTCTCCGGGGTGCTGGCCACCATGGGCGCGGTTGCGTACTGGGGTCCGAAGTGGTGGGGCCGTTCGTTGCCGATGAAGGCTTCACTGCCGCTCGCGTTGCTTGCCTTTGCCGGCGCCGGTGTTTCGGCGCTGTCATTGATGATCGCCGGCTTTGCCGATCAGCCAGGTGGTGTCTTCCCCGCTGTTCGTATGGGCGACGACGCTGTCGTCAACTTCGACTACTCGGGCCCGATGGGCTTGTGGAACACACTCAATGTCGTCGGTATCGGTCTGGTGTTGGTGTCGGTGCTGGCCTTCGTGGCCCTGGCTCTGCGCTCATTCGCCCCTTCCCTCACGACAGGCGACGCAACTGGCGACGACCCATGGGACGGCCAGACGTTGGAGTGGGCAACCACGTCGCCCGCACCTGCTCACAACTTTGCCGAGGTGCACATCGTGCGGTCGGCCGAACCACTTCTCGACCTCAAGCCCTCGAACCGGAGTGACGCCTGATGATCGCCCTTCCCTCCGCCCCTGCACCGGCACCGCGCCGCCAGGTGTTTGTCGGCACCGCTGTGGTGTGCGCCGCCGGTACTGCCCTGATGGGCGCAATGCTGGCCCTCTACCTGCGCTTCCGTGACGTTGCCATCAACACCGGCGACGGCCACTGGGTGCCCCAGGGCGTCAAGATTCCGATTACGCCCCCAAACATCATGCTGCTCACGTTCATCCCCCTTTGCGTGTTCGCGCAGTGGGCGGTGTACTCGGCGAAGCGTGGCGACTCGTCACACACGGGTTTGGCACTCGGGCTGACCGGCCTGATGGGTCTTGCGTTCATCAACGCACAGGCCTACATCTACACGCAGGTGAACCTGCCTGCGGCTGGCGGCACCTTCAACGCGATGTTCTATGCCATCACTGGCGTGATGACGTTTCTGGCCGTCATCGGCGTGGTGTTCAGTGCAGTGACCGCCTTCCGCTTTCTGGGCGGACGCACGTCTGATCGTGAGATCGTCTCTGCACATGCGATGTATTGGTACTTCCTGAGCGTCGTCTTCACGATGCTCTGGTTCGTGGTATACGTGACGAAGTAGCGGGGAGCCAATGTTTACTACCGGTTCAAAACTCTTCTTCGGGGCCACTGCTCTGTCGGTTGTAGGCGCCATCGTGTTCGCCATCACCACCGGCGGCCCATCTGGCCTACTGGGCACCGTCGGGCTGCTGTCGCTGGCGTCAGTGTTCGGCTTCCTCGGCGG
>JANOYI010000119.1:0-10887 GCA_031428795.1 Ilumatobacteraceae bacterium
CACCGCCAACACCAACAGCCACGACTGAGGCGGGAAGTACTCATCATCATGGAACCCGACGCACAACTTGCACCACGAGTGCTCCTCGCAGTGGCGGATCCTCTGCTGCGGCGAGTCGCCTCATCGGCGCTGCGGGCGCGCGGCTACTCGGTGAGTGCAACGACGGAGGAAGAGGCAGCGCTGACGCTGGCTCGATCCTTCTTCCCCGATGTCGTCATGGTGGATCTCGACTTGCCCAGCCCCGAGGGTGGCTACCTGTTCGACACCATGCGTGCCCTCACGGATGCGTACATCGTCGGCATTGCTCCCCCCGATGCCGACACTGCTCGCATCCGTGCTCTTCGAGCGGGCGCTGACGATGTCGTCGCCGCCACCCTGAACCCTGACGAGCTGGCGGCGCGCTGCCAGGCGCTACTGCGTCGGCCGCGCCAGTTGCACGCTCGATGGGACCCGTTGCAGGCGTCGGTCATCACGCTCGGTGCGCTGACCGTCGATGTCGGTCGCAAAGAAATCCGAGTTCATTCGAAGGACGTTCCGGTCACCCGAATCGAGTTCGCACTGTTCGAGCAGCTGTGCCGTCGCCCCGCCGAGGTGTGCTCGCGTTCGGAATTGCTCGAAGAGGTGTGGGGCCCGAACTGGGTTGGCGATACGCACGTTGTCGACGTGCACCTCAGCAACCTGCGCCGCAAACTGCAGCAGCGGGCACCTGAGCTGCGCTTCATCCACACCGTCCGAGGTGTTGGCTTCCGTCTGAGCAATGACCTGCTGCGTGCGGTCGATGCACCGATCCTCGACGAGCCGCTCGCCGATGAGCCAGTGCTCTTGGGCTCCGGCCACGATGATGAGACCGAGACCGACCGCGAGTTGATCTCCGCATAGCTCGCCCGCACGGCTATTCGTGCAGGTGAACTTTCTCGCCGTGCGCTCCGAAGAGTGCAAGCAGTTCGATGGCACCATCGACTGCACCGAACCAATGCGGCGTCCACGTACTGAATTCGACCGCCTCACCCGGCTCGATGATCAGGTCCTGCTCGCCGAGCACCAGTCGCATGCGACCATCGAGCACGTACATCCAGTCGTGCCCGTCGCGCACTGCACTGGCCGCAACGGTCGGTGTTCTGTTGGGTGGCACCGACTAATGGGATCAGGTCGAATCGCGACTCTGGGAAGCCGTCAGTTCACCGGCCCGCCTCGGGCGGGCCGAACTTCCCGCCGGTGCGGTTGCGGTCGCCGTTCACAATCCGGTACCCAACCGCGAGATCACCGCGCTCCACCGCCGCAGCATGAGCCAGTCCCCCGCCGTCACCGCCATCATCGAAGCCCTCCGCCGGTAACGAACTCAGCGCGAGCGATACACCGTCGACCGATGGTCGATTCGATGGACAACCACTAAACGCTGCTCGTCAAGAATCTTGTAGATGATTCGATACGCGCCCCGTCGGGCCGAGTGAAACCCAGCGAGTTCTCGACGGAGGGCGCCGCCTACTTGCTGCGGATTGTCCAAAAGTGCGCCGAACATGAACTCCACAATTGCTGCCGCCCTTCCTTCAGGAAGTCGCGAAAGTTCCCGCTGCGCTGAAGCGGTCACACTGAGTTTGTAGGTCCTGGACGCCGCCACGTCGAAACCTATTTCCTTTTGCGACTGGGGTACAAAGCACGCAGCTCTTCGCCGGTGATGAAGTCGCCCGCTGCGAACTCGCGCTCCGATTCTGCGAGTTGTGCCATGGCCGCTGGGTCGGACAACAGGTCAAGGGTGTCTTCCAGCGCCTCCAGTTCCTGTGGACTGATCAAGACTGCGGCTCGACGACCGTTGCGCGTGACCGTGATTCGATCGTGCGTGTGCTCGACGCGATCGACCATCTCGGAGAACTTGGCTTTCACTTCGGCAAGCGGCAGGGTGTCAGGCATGACCTGAATTGTAGTCACCATTCCTCCGTCGTCGCTAGGAGTACTCGGCGGCGAGCCACCATTGGCCGCGTTCTACGGTGAGCAGTAGTAGCGCACCCGACTGGGTGAGGACTTGGAAGCGGGCGAGGCGGCGGTGGCGGGCAGCGTCCCACCAACGCTCCTCCAACGGCCACGGGCCCGCCCACGACTGGATGGGGTCGAGCGAGCAACCACGCTGCACGGCATACGGCGGCGCGCTGACGGCACCCCTGCCGGTGACCTTCACCGAGGCGCCGGTGATGTCGAGCACCGCTACGGACCGCGGCGGATGATGCACCACCGCGGGCGATGGCGCTGGCAGCCGCCCGGGCCATGGATGATTCGGTACGGCCAGCCGCTCGGCGGGTTCCAGCAGGTCGGCGGTGACCGCTGGCGTCCAGGTGTACGCATCATGCGGCTGGCGCCCACCCTGGGCTGCGGGCACCAACACCTGCTGCTCGCCAGCAACGGCCACCAGGCGCGCCACGGCGCGCACCGCCCACTCGTCGGCCTGAGTGCGCCCACCCCAGAGACCCAGCTGCACACCATCATCACTGCGCACCTCGGCCGGGTCCAGCCGCAGTAGCGCGACACCGGCGGTGATGGCACCGTGCTGCGCCCACGCATCCAGCTGCCAGCGCACACGCTCGACCATCGCCGCCACGCTGAGCCCGCTGCTGCGATACCACAGGCGTTCGCTCTGCTCGCCGTGCTCGGTTTCGGCGATGACCACTAGACGCGTGCACACCCGACCATCGGCCGCCAACACGCCAACGAGTTCCTCCGCCAGCTGCCGCGCGACGAACACCAACGCATCGGAGTAAAACACCGGCTGCTCGAACACGCGCTGCACCTGCAGGCCTGCGGGCGGGTCGTGCGTGCCCGGCAGCCGATCGTCGCCACCACCCGCCAGCCGGTGGGCGAAGCGACCAAGGGGGCCGAAGCGGGCAACCACGTCGGCCTCGGGAAGCGCGGCCAGCGGACCAAGGTGATGGACTCCCAGCCGGTTGAGCAGGTGCACGAACTCGGGCGACACACCCGCCACCACCGACAGCAGACGCACCGGCAGCGGGGCCAAGAACGCTGCCGTTGCCTGCGGCCCTGCATCGATGACCACCGGTTCACCACGGCGCGCTGAACGACGCGCAGCGATGCCGGCGGCGAAGCGCCCGTCAGCCACACCGATGCCAAACGCACCAACAGCGGCGAGCGACAATTGCGCAGCGTCGGTTGCCGTGGAAGCCACCGATGTGGCCATTGCCACGTCGCCGCCGAAGTAACGCGACGGCCCGCGAGAGACGAACGTGAGTGTGCCGGGCTCGGTGATCTCGATTCGCGGCACCATCGCCCCGACCGCTCGCACCACCGGTTCGAAGGCACGAGCGTCGCGGGCAGGGTCGTGCTGCTCGATGCGCACTGATGGGCAGCGCGCCTGCGCATCGCGACGGCGCTGACCAACAGCAACACCCTCCGCACCTGCCGCCACCGAATGAGCCACGACCCGATTCGCGTGCAACACCGCCACCGGCTCGCTGACTGATGACGACGAGCACCCAACGGCAGCCGTGGCGACGACTGGCCAGTGCGGGCACCACAGCACCCCCAGGCGCGGCACTGCCGCCTACCCCGTGCGCCGCAGCGCTGGCGTGGGCGCGGTGTCGGTGACGACGGGCACTGCAATCGAGACAACGGCTTCCACCGCACCGTCCGCGGTGGGCAACCACATCTCGGAGCGACGCGGACGTGGCACCCGACGACCACTGAGCTGCACGTTGGCGCGGCGCCCACGAGCAACACCGTGACCATCGCCAAGCCCCTGCCACACGGCATCTGTTGCCTCGAATCGCAGATCTGCGCCAAACGCACCCGACCCACCATCCGACGAGGACACGACCGAGGACACGACCGACAGCAACACCGCACCACGCGACTGCAACCGGGCCACCAGCCGCCGGGCGGTGACGGCCTTCACCGCGTGCGCACCCGGGCCCAACAGCAGCACATCGAACCCGTCGATCATTGCGGCCAGCACATCGGCCCACTGCCCATCATCGAAGCGCTGGGCCGGCTCGGCCACCATCACCAACCGCTCGGGTGCAACCCCCAGCTCAACTGCCGCCGCGACCCCCACCTGCGGCAGGCCCGCAACACCAACCCACGCACCCGCGAGCGACGGGCCAGCCGCCAGCGCAAGTGCCAGTGACACTGCCGCGGAACCGGCACACTCCACCACGCTGCCGCGCTGCATGACTGCCTGCGGCAGCAACTCCTCGAAGGCCGGCAGCATTGCAATGGTGCGTTGCTGCGCCGATACACCCGACAACAACCCACTACCGGCGAGTTCGGCGAGGTTGGTGGCACCACGAGGCATCTCGACACATTATCGAACGTACGTACGCTTTGCCAGCCCGGATTTCTAGCCAGCGGCGCGTAGAGTCAGCTGCTCGGCGAAGTCATGTGCGGACCGTGCCCAACCGTCGGCTCCCAACGCAGCAGCATGGTCGCTGTTCTGGACTGCCAGCCCGCCGAGAGCCAAATAGACGTTGCTGTCAATCTCTGTGCGCAGCGTTGTCAGCAGTTCAGCGGCCGCGTCCAGGCAACCCACGGAGGTCACCGAGACTCCGATCGCCACCAGATCTGCCGTCCCTTGCGCAGCGCTCACGAACGAGTCGAGTGGCATGTCCGCGCCCATGTCGGAGACATCCCAACCTTCGCCGCGCAGCAGATCTGCCAGTAGCGCAATCGGCAGTGAGTGCCGTTCACCTTCGGGCGAACCCAACAGGACGGCACCACGTGTGCGGCCTCGGCGCGCAAAGCGCGGGCCAAGGCGGCCAATCAATCGAAACGCGATTCCAGTCGCCCGATGCTCGACCGACACGTCCAGTTCGCCAGTCGCCCAACGGTCGCCGATCGAGTGCATCGCCGGGGTGATGACGTCGAGGTAGATCTCGTCGAGCTCGGTGCCCGCAGCGAGCGCAGCTTCCACCACACCCCATGCACCCGCCGTGTCGCCGGCAACGAGCCGCGATTCCAGCCGGGCCGCCCATGGCGCACGCCGGCGACCACCCCCCACAACGATACCCACGGCCGACTGAGCCTGATAGGCCTCCAGATCCGCTGCGGTGACCTGCCAGATGCCGCCAATCTTGGTGGCTGGCAACAAGCCAAGACGCACGTATCGATACGCCGTCATGTAGTGCACGCCAAGCAGTTCGGCTGCTTCATTCAGCGTGAGTACGGCGGAGGACACCGGCGTCACCGTACGGCCGAGCGTTGACCACTGCGTAACGCAGCGGGCCAGATTCTCGGTGGGCCGAACTCTCAGTGGTTGGCCTTCCACTTGGCGAGCGCGGCGCGGCTGCGCTCGACCAACGTGGGCGGCACCAACGACAGGTATGCGGCCTCGGGCCCACTGACACCCGCCGCAGCAGCGACAGGAGCGGCACCGGCCTCCGGAGCAACGTCCTCGAAGACCGGCATCTCCATACCCGGCTTCCAGTACTGGTAGAGGTCGCGGATGACATCGCCGAGACCGGCGCTACTGGCACCCCTCACCAGATCGAGCGTGATCATGTTGCCGTACACATGCACTGCGGCCACCTGGCCGGTGGAGAGCAGATTGCGGGCCAGCGCGGCTGCTGGTCGCGGCCCGATGGCGTCGGCGGCGGTGTGGAACACCTCGTGGCCCATGCCCGTCAGGTTGCGGTTCGCCTCGAAGCGAACGATCCCTGAATTCGAGCTGGCCTTCTCAATGACACCGATTTGCTGACCCATAGTGCGGCAAGCGTAGTGCGAGTGCCACCGCTGCGACGAGAAGGGCCGTACGATCGCCGGTGATGATCACCCGGCACGAGTTCGGCGACACCTGCTGGTGGGACGTTGTCGACCCAACCGCTGACGAGCTGCAGTCGCTTGATCATCAATTCGGGCTCGGTGACCGCACGTTCGACGAGGCTCACCGCCGCTCAGCGCGGCCGACGATGCAACGGTTTACAGACCACACATACATCGTTGCGTTCAGCGGCTCGCTTGGCGAGGTCGACATGTACGTGGGCGACAAGTGGTTCGTGACTGTTCGTCTTCACGACGCCGAAGGCCGCGAATGGAATTCGGCGGTAGCGCTGGGCCGCGTCCAACGACTGGCACCGCATGTGAGCGCCGGCCTGATGCTGGCGACTGTGATCGAGGAATTGGTCGACGGCTACTTCGATTCCACTGACATCCTTGAAGACCAGTTGGAGACCATCGAGGACCGCATTTTCAGCGAGCAGCCGCAAGTGGAACGGCAGGTCCAACAAGAGCTGTTCGGCGTTCGGCGTCAACTCCTCCAGCTACGGCGAGCCGTCGTTCCACTGCGTGAGGTGCTGTCAGCGCTTCTCCGTAAGGAAGTGGAGTGGGTCGAGGGCGAGGCACTCGTGGTGCTACGCGACACGTTCGACAAGTTGCTGCGCGCGGTGGATCTCGTGGACGAACTGCGCGAACTGGTGGGCAACGCAGTCGAGGCACACCTTGCGGTGATGAGCAATCAGATGAACCTCGTGATGAAGAAGCTCACCGCATGGGGCTCGATTGTTTTTGGCGCCACCCTCATCGCCGGCATCTACGGGATGAACTTTCAACACATGCCCGAGCTTGGCTGGCTCTGGGGCTACCCCTTCGCGCTGGGCAGCATGACCGTGATGAGCCTCGTGCTCTACCAAATCTTCAAGCGCCGCGACTGGCTGTAGCGCAGTCGCTCGTCAGCCTGGCTGCAGCACGACGCCATGGCGCACTGCCCAAGCGGCCACTTCTGCCCGGCTGGAAAGGCCGAGCTTCATCAAGATGTTGGACACGTGCACTGCCGCCGTTTTGGGTGAGATGAACAGCCGCTCGGCGAGCTGGCTATTGGTCAGGCCTTCGGCGATGAGGGCAGCGACTTCGCGCTCGCGGGCCGTCAGTTCACCATCGGCACGCGCCCCGCTACCTTCGAGCCGACGCACCAGAGCCTCCGCGCGGTCGCGCCGCCAGCCTGGCCAGCTTTTCAGATCCGTCACTGCCTGACGAGCGACGGCGAGTGCCCCCGCACGGTCGCCAGCTGCCAGCATCGCGCTCGCCTGCACCGTGCGCAGCGAACCCATGCTGGGTACGTACAGCATCGGGTCCGGTGCGTTGAGTACCTCGTCCAGCACGGTGGCAGCTGCCGCATGGTCGCCTTGCGCCATGAGCAACATTCCCTCGGCGTGGCGCACCAGAAAGAGGTGGGACGTGTGCGCGCTCGCCCACCCTTCCACGAATTCGGCGCGGACACGGCCCGCGGGAATACCCGCTTGCAGTGCGGACTGCACTGTCTCCAGCATGAACCAGAGGGCGTCGGACTGGTCGGCTACGAGGGGCGACGCAACGATGGTGTCGAACTCTGTCTCGACATCTGCCCGTCGGCCATCCAAGGCCGCCACGGCGAGGATGACACGCCGTTCGGTGACGTCCAACTCGCGACCGCTCGCAAGGGTTGCCTCCATCTCGCCGAACGCCGCCAATGCCTCGGCAAGCAGGCCCTCTTCGATCCGCAGGTTCGCGAGCAGCGACCGGTGGTGCAGGTATTCACGGTTACCAGGACCCCAGTGCTGACTGGCCTCAGCAACGGCCTGGCGCATCGCGTGCATGTCGCCGCTGGCCAGCGCCGCCTCGCTCTCCCACAGCGCCAACATCCCAGTGCCGAACTTGTCCACCCCACCCCGCGCTGAGGCCGCACGTAACTCTTCGCGAGCCACCGCGCCCAATGCTCCGTGTGGTGCGATGACCGACATCATGTTGCTCAGTGCTCGGCACTCCAGCACGCTGTCGCCAACCTGCCGGGCAAGATCGCGCGCGTGCAGCAACGCCTGTTCGCTGTCGCCGCGCGTGGCGAGGTGCGCAAGCGCCGAGGCACGCTCGACCGATGCCTGCGCCTCCAGCCACTGGTCGCCGCCAAGCCGGGCGTCCTCCAGAGCTCTGTCCGCCCACTGCACAGCAGCGGGGCTGCGACCAGCCAACATGTGCAGCTGAGCGACTGCCCCCACGCAGCGCCCGCGGGCCATGCCGTGCGGCATCGACTCAGACATCTTCTCCAGAACATCCACAATGACGTCGCGTTGCTCCGCTTCGAGCAGCTCGTGATGCAGACGAGCGATGAACCGCAGCGACTCCACCCGTTCAAGGTCGGTCACGGCATGCGTGTTCCATTGCTGGGCGTACGCCAGCGCCTCGCGCGCAAACTCCAAGCGCCACGCCGCATCAGTTGCAACCGCCAGCAGCTCCGGGTCGTTTGGCGCCTCCGCTAGTGCTTCGCTGGCCAAACGCAGTGCCTGAAACGACGCACCACGATCCAGATAGCGACGAGCCCCCTCACGAGCGATAGCGGGAATCAGCTCGAACTGCCCGGCACCGAGCGCGTGGCGCGCGAGCGCGGCGTGATCGGGCTCCGATTGAGCCTTGAGTGCGTCGAACGAGCGCTCGTGCAGACGGCGCCGCTCGCGTCCGAGAAGCTGCTGCTGCACGGCATCTGCGACAAGCGCGTGACCGAACCAAAACGTGTCGTCGTCGGGCTCGACGACGATGCCCTGAGTCGCGAGACTGCGCAGCGCTGGAAGCAGGTGGCCATCGGTGAGCTCGCATACTTCGCGCAGTATCTCGAACGGGGCCGGGTCGCCGAACACCGCGAGCGCATCGATCACGCGCCGCTCATCCGTCGGTAGACCGCCCAGCTGCTGACGAACTGCCTCGTCGAGCGACCACGGCAGCTGCGCCGTCTTGAGATCATCGATACACGCGTCGGGTCCGCAACACCGGACGAGTTCCTCGACGACGAACGGGATGCCGCCGCTGCGGCGATACACCGCCTCCACCGCACCCGAGGATGGCGGCGCATTGCCGATGGCGGCCAGCAATCCAGCGACCTCTGCTCGGTCCAGCCGTTCGAGCCGAACCTGGTCGACGTTGTGCTGCCGCTCGAGGCGCAGCACCAACTCGCCACCGGGCGCCTTGCGCGAGAGATCGTTGCCGCGATACGTACCGACGATGACCAACTGTGGCCACGACTGCATACAGACCTGCTCGAGGAAGTGCACGCTGTCGGCGTCGGCCCAGTGGAGGTCTTCCACGATCAGCAGGGTGCGCCCCTTCGCAACGGCGGCGTCGAGAATCGAGCGAGCCGTCGCTGCCGTATTGTCGCCGGAAGGGCCGAGCTGGCCGATCACATCGAAGGGGCGACCCATCGAACCGGGCCGGGCCTGGGCGCTCAATACCGTCACGTCGGCCGGCATCGCGTCGATGAGCTCACGGAGGAGGCGGGTCTTGCCAATGCCAGCCTCGCCGGACACCAACGCGATTTCGGGGCCGTCACCACTGCGCACTTCGGCCGCCTCGATGAGGCCGACCAAACGGCTGAGCGCGGTGTGTCTGCCGATCATGACCGGCGACAGGCCGGTGCGCCCTCGCAACATGACATGCACGTTACTGGGCGAACGCGAATGAGCTCGGAGGGCTTCCACCCTCCGGGCTCAACGTGTCGTGATCAGGCAACGTGTCGTGATCAGGCAACGAGGCTGTCGGCGGGCGCCGAGTTCTCTGCGACGGACCGTGCCCACCGGCGCACGGCACGGTTGCGATCGGAGCGAGTCGTCAACACCGACTGACGCTGCCGGGCGATCTCTGAGATGATGGTCAAGTTGGTGAACATGGCAGGAGTCCTTCGTGGGTTTCTTACACGTGCAGCATGCGCCCCGGGCACCTCTTGTCACATCCGCCGAACGACGTATATCCGACGACAATTCGCCGAAGGCCGCCTAGGTATGTCGTCGGTCACACGTATGTCGTTGGTCGCGTCCAGACCGCGCGGCGAGCGCGTCGACGACTCAATCGGCGAACGCGTCGATCATTGCGTGCACGTCGCCCAGCGGGTACAAGATCGGGCAGGTGCAGCCGTGGTCGATGTATTCCTGCACCTTTGCCTTCGCCTCCGCGGGCGTGCCGCTCGCGGTGAGCATTTGCACGATCTCGTCGGGGACCAGCTTGCTGGCAGCCTCCACTTGTTCGTGGGTGGCGGGCCACGTCAGCACCTCGCCCACTTTGTCCAGCAGGCTCTGCGGCACGCCTGAAGCCTTCATGATGTGGGGCTGCTGGCCCAGGTATTGCGTCACCATCATGCGCGCCATGTCGAGCGCGGTCTCACGGTCCTCGTGCACGCTGCACACCACCAGTTGCGGCCGGTCGACGTCGTCGATACTGCGGCCAGCCTTGGCGGCGCCAGCTGCCAGGTGCTCCATGGCGCGCTGGTTGTAGTCCGGCGACACCAGATAATTGAGCACAACACCGTCGGCAATCTCGCCTGCCAGTTCCATCATCTGCATGCCGGTGGCACCGATGTAGATCGGCACATCCTTGGCCCGACGCTCCTGGTACACGTAGTCCAGCTCGACGCCGTCAAGGTGCACGTAGGCGCCGTCGAAGGTGACAGTCTCGTTGTGCAGCAGTGCACGCACCACCGTGACGATCTCGCGCATGACCGTGAGCGGGCGGGCGCGTTCGATGCCCACCTTGGCTGCCAGCGGGTCCCACCAGGCCCCAATGCCGAGGATGACGCGGCCAGGTGCAAGGTCGTCGAGGGTGCTGAACGTCGCTGCCAAACGTGCCGGGTTGCGACTCCAGCAATCGACGACACCCGAGCCAACCTTGATGTGGTCGGTGACGCTGGCGAACGCTGCCATGGGCACGGTGGCTTCGCGCACCAGCCTGCTTTCAGCCTGCCACACCGCATGGAAACCCTTTGCCTCCGCATACTGAGCGATGGCCATGCCTTCGCGAATCGGGTGGGCATCCTGCAGATAGACAGCCATCGGTGTACTCATGCAGCGCACGTTAGTGCGTTGATGTTTTGTACAGCGTTACAGCAATGCGAACAGTCGTCGCGCCTGCTCGGCGGCCCTGGCGCGCACCTCGTGTTCG
>JANOYI010000120.1:0-10663 GCA_031428795.1 Ilumatobacteraceae bacterium
AACCGGCGTTTGGGCGCGCTCCTTTGCATCACGTCGCGGAGCCCCATCGACTGTTGGTGATCTCGTGTCGGGCGAGCGCGTCGGCGAAGCGGGTGGCGACGTACTCGGGTCCGTTGTCAGCGGGCTACACCGGAGCGAGACGTGTGGCGGGTTGCAGCCCTGTGCGGCATCCTACGGGTGGTGGATGAACGCGACGAGGAGCTGTACCGGAAGCATGCGGACGAGCTGATCCATTTCGCGACCACGCTCGTCGGCCCGTCGCAGGCGGAGGACGTGGTGGCGAATGCGGTCGTCCGCTCGACGGCCGCGCCGGCGTGGCCCACCGTCACCGAGCCGCGCGCATACCTCTTCCGAGCCGTGCTCAACGAGGCACGCATGCTCGGGCGCAGCACGCTGCGGCGTGCGCGGCGTGAGTCTTCTGCGGCACCGCACGAGGCCACCGAGTTCACCACCGTCAGCATGGAAGTCCGCGACGCGATGGCACGCCTGTCGCTGCGCGAACGGTCCGTGCTCTATCTCGCCTACTGGCACGAACTGTCGATCGAGGAGATCGCCCGCACGCTGGCGATCTCGCGCCGCAGCACCGAGCGCGCGCTCACGGACGCACGCCGATCATTGGAGGAACGTCTCTCATGACTGACCGCAACTGGTCCCCTGAAGTTGCCCGAGCGCTGCACGAGCTGAACGAGGCGGCACCGCTGCCGCCGTCGGCGGATTCGCTGCACGGCCGCACGGTGCCGCGGGCGCGTCCACGGCGTGCCGTGTCAGTCGCCGCAGCGGCGTTGGTCCTTGCGGGGGCGGCCGGCACCTGGGCGGTGGTCGCCCGCGACGACGCCACACCCGCAGGTGGCGATGCGATCGAGGTGCATCACGCGATCTACGAGGTGTCGATCACGGGCACGCTGGAGTGTTCGACCCCGATCGACACGACGGGCACGTTCGACACCGCGGTCGTCGAGACCTGGGCCGATCGATCGGGTCGGCAGTGGCGCAGCCAGATCACCTACCCCGACGGCACCACCTACGACTCGATCTACCAGGGCAGCGCGATCTATCCGAGCGCAGCGTTCGAGCGCGGCACGCTGATCGACGGTTCACTCGGCTGCATCGGCCCCGAGGACGAGAGGTTCAACCTCATTGGGCTGGACGCCGCCATGTTGACGCTGACGATCCTCGATGAGCTAGCGGCCGACGAGCGACCATATGTGCGGACCTACGAGGAGCTGGGAACTCTGGTCGACACCGGCGTGCTCGACAGTCGGGGGCGGATGGCCGACACCTGGGAGCAACGCACGGGTGGGTTCGCGGGATTTGGAAGTGATGCCAACAACGCGGACATGGCCGTCTCGCAGGTGACAACGTGGTGGGTGGCGCCCGACTCGACGGTCACCGAGCGCACCTTCCGGAACACGATCGAATCGATCGGCACTGCCACGTCGACACAAACGTTGGTCTCGGCCGAGACCATCATCGTCAGCCCGGAGGTCTTCTCGACCGACGGCTACCGCTCGCTCGGCGGTACCGAGCGGCCCGAGTCGCCCAGTGGCGGGCCGGAGTCGACGGTAGGCGCTGCAGCATCGCCGTTCGACAGCGGCGCTGCGATGATCGTCTACGTCCGGCCGGGCGCGAGCGCAGAGCAGGTGGAGTTGGTTCGCTCTGCGCTTGTGCAGAACGCTCCCGTGGGCGATGACGGCCTGGTCTATCTCGACGCGGCCGCAGCGTTGGCGGAAGCGCAACGGGTCTACGGCGACGCGACGTTGGGCGAGCTCGATCCGAGCATGGTGCCGACGATGTTTCAGCTGTTCCCGACGGGTGAGCTGGCACCCGGACTCGCGCAGGAGTTCATGGCACTGCCGAACGTGATTGCTGTGAGCACGCCGGCGTCGCCAGGAAGCGACGACATCCCATTGACGCTCCCTACGACGGACGACACCGGGCCGATGCCAACGCTCGTACCCAGCGACGAGTGCGCCGGAGAGGATCTGGACCTCGCGAGCGAGCCGGCGCTGTGGCGACAGAACGGGTACGGCACCTGGTACCGGTCCGGGTGCCTCGTGCGGGTCGATGTGATCACCGACCGGCCCGGCCCGGATCACTGTGACTGGGGGAACACGCGGGTGCTCGTGTTCGGCAGCCCGATCGGCGCGCCGTTCACCGGTAACGACAACAGCGTCCAGTACGTGCGCGACCCCGCGAATGAGTACGGCTACGGATTCGATGCGATGTTCGACTCGCACGACACACTGCCAGCGGACGCCGTCGACAGCGGCTACTCCACCGACCACGAACAACTGTGGACCGTGCCCGGCAACGACACGTTCATCTACCTCGTGCTTGGCGACCGTACCGAGCGCTGGCCGAAGGGCGACCCGCCGCTCTGCGATTGAGCCCCGCACCGCGGCGGTTGACCGAGACTCCACGTGTCCGCGGACGCGTGGACCTAGTCGACCTGTGTGTAGATCGCGAACGCGCACACCGCACAACGGTGCGTGCTCAGCGAACTGGGCACGACCGATGTGCGGTCTCCGGCAACTCTAGTAATCGGTGCGGTCGCCGCACTCGACGCGACGGCGCTCGCAGTCTGACGGATCAGACCTTGAAGAAGATCTCGCTGAGGATCAGGAAGATGACCCATACGCCGAAGGCAGCGATGAGCGGGTTCTGCACACCCTTGCCGTCGTAGATCACGTTGAGGCCCTTGTTGGCTTCGGTCTTCCACGGCATCAGGCCCAGGCAGTTCAGTTCGAGAACCACGATCAGCACCAGCGCAAGGATCCAGTAGATCGCCACGTTGCCGCCGGAGATGTCGACGACACCCAGGGTCTTGGCGTGACCGGCGTAAACCATGAAGAACAGCATTGCGATGGAGAAGATCGCGTTCTGGCGGCTCGCCATCACGGCCTTACGGCCAGCAGCTGCAGCGCCCGGGTCAGGGGTTCCCCCGGCCAGCACGTTGGCGGCATTCGCCAGCACGACCTTTTGGTTGCGCCAGATGACGCCCCACACGTTGAGCAACATGATGATGCCCAGCAGCATGCCGGTGCTGATGGCAAGGCCCTTCGCACTCTTTCCGAAGCCGTCGAAGTAGTACGCCTGCTCGGGAATCAGGGTGATGAGAATGCCCGTCACGAATGTGAACACAGCCGCCCACCGGAACCACCACAGCGCCTTGCGGGCGACCTTGTCGATGGCGATGAGACGAGCCTTGCCGCCGATCTCCTTGTGAGGCTCAGCCTCGAACTGCCCAAACGCGGGCACCTGAACGAAGTTGAAGTAGTACAGCAACCCAATCCAGGTGATGCCACCGAGAATGTGCAACCACCGCATACCGAAATCGGACAGGCTGTCCCGGCTGAAGAAACCAATGTATTCCGCGAGCACTTTTCCGTACCCCTCCCTTGTGAACCGAACTTGTCCGTAACGTAGCACCGCGGCACCAATGGCCAGCGAAATGGTCTGTCGTCCAGTGGCAAGTCGGCAATGGCGCTGGTGGCATTAGCCTGCCATCTCGTCATGGCTCACGAATTCATTTACACCTGTTACAAGCTGGCTCGCTTCTACCCACCGGATCGCACGGTGCTGGAGAACATCTCGCTGTCGTTCTACCCAGGCGCGAAGATCGGAGTGCTCGGTAGCAACGGCGCCGGTAAATCCAGCCTGCTCAAGATCATGGCGGGCCTCGACGACGGGTACACGGGCGAGGCCCGGCTGACGCCCGGGTTCAGCGTCGGCTACCTCGCACAGGAGCCGCAGCTCGACCCCACGAAGGACGTCAAGGGCAACGTGATGGACGGCGTTGCCGAGGTGCAGGGTCTCATCGACCGGTACAACGAAGTGATGGGCATGTGGGCCGACCCCGACGCCGACTACGAGAAGGTCGGGGCACTGCAGGCCGACCTGGAGGACAAGATCGCTGCCGCTGATGCGTGGAGCCTTGACCGCAATGTTGGCATCGCCATGGATGCGCTGCGCTGCCCTCCTGACGACGCCGATGTCACCACGCTTTCCGGTGGCGAGCGTCGCCGAGTGGCACTGTGCCGGCTCTTGCTCAGCCACCCCGATCTGCTGCTGCTCGACGAGCCCACCAACCACCTCGATGCGGAGAGCGTCGATTGGTTGGAGCGGTTCCTGCAGGAATACACGGGCACCGTCGTCGCCATCACGCACGACCGTTACTTCCTCGACAACGTCGCCAAGTGGATTCTCGAGCTGGACCGCGGTCGCGGTATGCCCTTCGAAGGCAACTACTCCAGCTGGCTGGAGCAGAAGCAGGAACGCATCCTGCGCGAGGAGAAGGGCAACGAAGCCCGCCAGCGCACGCTGGCTCGCGAGCTGGAATGGGTGAAGATGTCGCCCAAGGCTCGCCAGGCGAAAGGCAAGGCTCGACTGACTGCCTACGACAAAATGCAGAACGAGGCCGAAGCTGCCGAGCGCGGTCCCGACAAGTTGGAGATCACCATCCCGGTCGGCAAGCGCCTGGGTGACACCGTGATTGAGGTCAAGAATCTGGGCAAGGCTTTCGGCGACAAACTTCTGGTGGAAGACCTGTCGTTCACGCTGCCCAAGGCTGGCATTGTCGGCATCATCGGCCCCAACGGCGCCGGTAAAACGACGCTCTTCAAAATGCTGACCGGTCAGGAAGCGCCCGACTCAGGCACCATCGTGGTCGGCGACACCGTCGAGATGGCGTACGTCGACCAAAGCCGCGATGTCCTCGACTCCGACGCATCGGTGTACGAAGAGATCACCGGCGGCGTCGAGCACATGAAGGTCGGCAACCGCGAGATCCACGGCCGCGCGTATTGCGCCAGCTTCAACTTCAAGGGTGCCGACCAGCAGAAGCGGGTCGGCGACCTGTCCGGCGGCGAGCGCAACCGCGTGCACCTCGCGAAGGTGCTCAAGAACGGCGGCAACGTGCTGCTGCTCGACGAACCGACCAACGACCTCGACGTCGACACTCTTCGTGCGCTCGAGCTGGCACTCGACGACTTCCCCGGTTGCGCTGTGGTCATCAGTCACGACCGATGGTTCCTCGACCGTATCGCCACTCACGTGTTGGCGTTCGAGGGCGACAGCCAGGTCCGCTGGTTCGAAGGCAACTTCAGCGAGTACGAGGCGTGGCGCCACAAGGAACTTGGTTCCAGCGCCGACCAGCCGCACCGCATCAAGTACAAGCCGCTGGCCCGCTGAGGGCATGAGCTTCCAGACCGAGACCGACAACGAACTCGCGACTCGCCTCGCGGTTGAAGCCGGCCAGTTGCTGGTCGGCGTTCGCGCAGAGCTGTTCGGTCGCGGCGCGCCGCCATGGCAGGTGATGGACACCGGTGACCTCGCGAGCCACAGGTTCCTGTTGAAGGCGCTCACGGAGGCACGACCCGACGACGCGGTGTTGTCGGAGGAAGGTGTGGAAGACCCGCGCCGCTTCACCGCCGATCGCGTCTGGATTGTCGACCCCCTCGATGGCACCAACGAGTTCGGTGAGCACGGTCGATCGGACTGGGCAGTCCACATTGCGCTCTGGGAGCGCGACACCTTTGCCGCTGGCTCGGTCAGCCTGCCGGCGCTCGACCTCGTGTTTTCCACTGACCCCGCTCCAGTGCTGCCAGCGCCCGTCCGCGAGCGGCCACGGCTGATCACCAGCCGCAACCGCAATCCGTACGCCGCAGTTGTGGTGGCCAACGCGCTCGGATGCGACGCTGTGCGCCTTGGCTCCGCAGGCGCGAAGGCGATGGCGGTCGTTGTCGGCGAAGCTGATATCTACGTGCACGAGGGCGGCATGTACCAATGGGACAGCGCGGCACCTGCCGCCGTGGCGTTGGCTGCGGGACTGCACGTCAGCCGCATCGACGGCACACCGATGGTGTTCAACGATGGCGACCCCTGGCTACCCGACTTTCTGGTGTGCCGCAAGGAGTACGCGGAGCCCGTGCTCGAGGCGCTGTGGAACGGCCGCCGAACTCGGTGAGTGCGTGGCCGGGAGTTTCAGTGACGCCCGACACGCCGTTTGGCCAGCGAGGTCGTACAGTTTCGGTATGGAGACCGGACACCTCAACCCGCCGCTGACTCAACGCCTTCCTGGCCTGGCAGTGGCCGGTATTGCGTCGTTGGGCGCAGGTGCGGTGCACGCCGCCGCCACCGGAATTCACGCGGAACACCAGCGGCTGGCACAACTCTTTGTCATCATCGCTGCGGCGGAATTGAGCGTCGGCCTGTGGGCACTCATCAGGCCCTCCCGGCTGGCGGCGTGGGCGGTGGCCGGTGTCAACACCATCGCTGTTGGCGGCTGGCTGGTGACCCGTCTCGCCGGCATTTCTTGGATCGCCGGCCTCGAGACTCGCGAGGCGGCTCAGTTTGCCGACACCGCGTGCGCGGCGATGGGTGCCATTGCCGTTGGCGCAGCGCTCAGTGCAACTCTCGTCGGCTGGCGCCCGTCGAGCCCGGCCCGAATTGCCATGCCCTCACTGTTGATCGCTGCATTGGCCGTGCCCGCGATGTGGACCGGCGGAACGAACGTTCACACCGCACACAGCGACACCATTTCGCACGACGCACACGTCGTCGATCCGGTTACCGGCGACACAATGCCGCACGACGACTCGGTCCGGCACGATGACACGGTGCCGCACGACGACCAGGCCGTCGACCCGATCACCGGTGACACGGTTCCACACGTCGACCATTCCGCCGATCCGGTCGCCGCGGCGGGTTGGCCCCGTCCGTGGGACCCCGCAGCTGGCATTGATCTGTCTGGCGTTCCCGGTGTCACGATCGACCAGCAACTGCGCGCCGACCAGCTCATCAAGGACACCCTGCGCGAGCTCCCGAAGTGGGCGACTACAGCCGCTGCCGAGGCCGACGGGTACAAGAGCATCGGCGACGCTGGCACTGGTACCGAGCACTACATCAAGACAGCCCTCATCCAAGACGACGTGATGCTGGACCCCACGCAGCCAGAGTCTTTGGTCTACGCAGTCGACGGCGCCAACCGCACGCTCACGGGCGCAATGTTCATCGCCAGCGCACGCCCCACCGACGACCCTGAGATCGTCAACTGGGCTGGCCCGCTGATGACGTGGCACAACCACGGAAACCTGTGCTGGGCGCTGGTGAACGGGGAGTCGAAAGTCGTCGGCATTGTCGACGCCAACGGAGTGTGCGCCAACGGTGTGAACACCGGTGGCGCGAACCCGATGGTCCACGTGTGGATCGCAGCGCACGAATGCGGCCCATTCGCCGCCCTCGAGGGTGTCGGCGCAGGGCAGACCTCGGTAAGTGAGGAGGCCCGTGTCGACAAGTGCAGCGACCACGGTGAAGAGCCCACACCGGCCGCCACCCCGAAGCCGTACGACCCGACTCAGCCCATCGACCTGTCCGGTACGCCCGGTGTGACGCCCGAGCAGCAGGCGGCTGCGGAGAACCTCATCGCTATCACCGTCATACGCCTCCCCCAGTGGAGCGACTACAAAGTTGCCGAGGCCGCTGGCTTCAACAGCATCGGGGATGGCATCACAGGTGTCGAGCACTTCATCAACTGGGGCTGGATCAATGATGGCATCGTCCTGAATCCGGACTTTCCCGAGAGTCTCGTGTACGAGCCGCAGCCCGATGGGTCCAAGAAGCTGGTCAGCGCCATGTTCATGCTCTCCGACGATGTACCCCTTGACCAAGCACCCGATATCGGCGGTGCACTCATGCAATGGCACATTCACGACAACCTGTGCTTCACCGACGACCCGAAGGCCGCCAGGGTCGGCGGCATCACCTCGTCGAACGGCACATGCCCCGCCGGCCTGGTCAAATTCCGCCCGGCTGCCATGATCCACGTCTGGATCAAGCCTCACCCGTGCGGCCCGTTCGCTGCGCTCGAAGGTGTCGGTGCCGGACAGATCGCCGCTGGCGAAGAACGCCTCTGCGACACGGCTCACGGCTCGCACTAGCGGCCCCGCACGCCGGTCAGCCCCGACCCGATCACCTGGGACGCTGGATCACCTGAATGTAGTTGTCGCTCGGGAGCACCAGCGCGGCGTACTGCTGCAGGTCGCTCTTGGTGATCAGTTCCAGCTGGTCGTACTCACCGAAGAACTCATCGAGTCCGCCGTCGTCAACGTTGGTTGCCAGCAGCACCGACGCGAGCTGCGAGTTGTTGAGGTACCTGTACTCCTGTTGCATGGCGGCGAGTGCAGCCTCGTACTCCTCGTCGGATGGCCCGTTCAGGGCCAACTCGGCGAGATCGGCTTGGACGGTGATTGCGAGCTGATCCATACCTGCCGGGTCGCCGGTGACCGACACAGACGTCTCCACTGTTGCCGCTGGCTCGGAGTACACCGTCACATACGCATACGGCGAGTAGGAGGCGCCCAATGCCTCACGGATGTGATCCGTGAGGCGGGTGTCGAGCACGCTGGTCAGCATCGCTGCGTTCAAATACTCGTACTTCGCCTTCGTGGAGGCAACGGTGTACAACAGCGTCAGTGAAGCCTGGTCCCCGGTACCGGCGAGCGTCTCGAGCTCGACGACCCCGGCTGGAGCGTCCGGTTCCACCGGTGCCCACGTTTCCGTGGTTCCGTCACCCTCCAGGCTGCCGACATAACGACGCACCAGGTCTGTCGCCTCATCCAGCTCAAAGTCGCCAGACAACGAAAAGACCCAGTCGCTGGCATTCGAGAAGCGCTCCCGGAAGAGACGCTCGGCCGACGCGAGGTCGATGGCGTCAAGTTCGTCCTGCGTGGGCACAAATCGGTAGTACGGGGAGTTGTCGTATCGGGCCGAGTTGGCCGCGTCGTAGGCGGCGAACTCCGGATCGGCACCAGGGTCGTCGATGTAAGGCTGGTCGCCGGCCTTCATTGCGTTCAGTGCGGTCTGCTCGAAGCGCGGCTCGGCCAGATACTGGTGGATCAGCTGCAGCGCCAGCTCAAGGTCATCGGGCGTCGTGCTGCCGGTGAAACCCTCTGCTGTCACGTTGAGGTATGGCGAGATCGCGACATTCGAGCCGCTGAGGATTGAATCGACAGCGACTTGATCGAGGTCCCCAATACCGCTGGAGGTAGCGACACCTACGCCGTAGTGGGCAGCGAAGACCTCGTCGGGCGCCACCAGCGACAGACCACCCGCGCTGGCCGCTTCAACAGCGATGTCTCCGTCGGCAATGTCGGTCGGGTTCAGAATCACGACCGCTCCATTGGCGAACACGAGCCGAGTCGCGTCGAGAAAGAAGCCCGGCTCCTGGATCAGGATCGTCGAATCTGTTTCTTGGACTGCCTGCGGGGGCACCATCAGCGAGTCGCCGACGGCAGCCGTCGGCGCGCGCGGTGCGATGTCGCGACCGCCAATTTCGTCGAGCAGAATCTGCAGCTGGGTCTCAGTCGGCGCATCACTGGTGCCTTCAGGCAACGACACGAACAGATGGGGCGCGCTCACATTCAGGCGGGTCGCGAGCGCTTCGACCACATCCTCGACGGAAATGCCATCCAAAACGGAGCTGTAGAACTCGTACTCGGCGTCGGCTGTACCAATGGTGTCCCCGTCCAGAAAGTTGCCCACGAACGCGGTCGCGAAGTCGTAGTCATCACGCGTGGCACTGCTATCAAAGTCGGCTTGTACACCGCTGCGGTAGAACTCGATCGCACGTGCGAGTTCGTTGCCGTCAAAGCCGAACCGCGAGGCGCGCTCGACCTCCACGACAACTGCCTCGGCAGCGTCACTGGCACCATCCTCAGTCGCAATGACATAGATGCTGGGGGCGTGAAGGGTGCGCACCCAACTGTTGTCGCTGGGGGCAGCGTCGAGCAGCGTCGAGCCACCACGCTTGATGTCGTCGGCAATGCGATTGGCGATCATGTCGAACGCCAACTCAGTCGCCACGAACTCGCGCAGCACTTCAACAGTCGAGCCCGACTCTTCCGGCGCCGGGTATGTCAGCTCCACGGACGCCTGCAGCTCATCGGGGTCCGCCAGCACGGCAACGCCCGCCTCGGTGTACGGCGCAATAGTGAGGTCCGGCCTGTCGGGCTGAGCGCCCCTGCCCGTCAACGGCTCGAAACGATCACGCACCAGTTGTTCGACCTCGTCGACGTCGATCTCGCCAACAACCACGATCGCCGCATTCTCCGGCCGGTACCAGGCGTCGTAAAACTGCCGCAGCGGCGTTGCAGTCATTGCCTCGATCGCAGCAGCAGTACCGATTGGCGAGTGCTGCTCGTAGCCCGTTCCCTCCAGGAACATCTCCTCGAGGGCGGCGACAATTCGGCCATCCAGCGTCTGATTGCTGCCGCGCCATTCATCGAGCACGACTCCCCGCTCGTCGGCAACCGCTGCCTCGTCGAGCGTGGCGGCCGTCAACCATTGCGCAAGAACATCCAGCCCCGTAGCAACGTTGTCGGGTTCGTCTGTCGGGACGGTCAACTCGTACACCGTCTCGTCGTACGAGGTATACGCATTCACGTCGGCACCGAACTCCATGCCGAACGTGCGCAGCACATCGATCAGTTCGTTGTCGGGGAATTGTTCGGTCCCGTTGAACAGCATGTGCTCCAGGAAGTGTGCGACACCGGACTGATCGGACTCCTCAAGTCCTGAGCCCGCATTGATCGCCAGCCTCATTTGGGTGCTCACACCCGGACGGTCGTTCTCGCGCAAGTAGACGACCAGGCCGTTGTCCAACGTC
>JANOYI010000121.1:0-3766 GCA_031428795.1 Ilumatobacteraceae bacterium
CATCTTACTCTCGACGTCGTCGCGGCTGAAGCCGAACGTCATCTGCGTGAGGTCGTTGGTGCCGAAGCTGAAGAAGTCGGCCTCCTCCGCGATCTCGTCGGCGCGAATTGCTGCACGCGGCGTCTCGATCATGGTGCCGATAGTGACGTGCGGCTTGTTCTTCAAGCCCTTCACGGCACGATCGATCTCGGTCTGCACCCAGCCGCGAGCCAGCCGCAGCTCCTCGCGGGTGACCGTTAGCGGGATCATCACTTCGACGATTGGGTTCTTGCCCTTCTTGCGCAACGAAGCAGCTGCGGCCATGAGGGCGCGCACCTGCATTGCGTACAGGCCGGGCTTGACGACACCGAGGCGCACGCCACGGGTACCGATCATCGGGTTGTGCTCAGCCCACTCCTCAGCAGCCTTCAACTCGGCCGTCTCGGACTTGCTGAGGCCCTTGGTGGCCCTCTTGATGCGCAGCTCTTCGGCCGACGGCAGGAACTCGTGCAACGGCGGGTCGAGCAGGCGGATGGTGACGGGCAGGCCGTCCATCGCCAGCAAGATCTCTTCGAAGTCGATCTGCTGCACGCGACCGAGCTCAGCAAGCGCTGCCTCTTCCTCGGCAGGCGTGTCGGCCAGGATCATCTTGCGCACGACGGGCAGACGGTCGGGGGCGAGGAACATGTGCTCGGTGCGGCACAGGCCAATACCTTCGGCACCCAGCTCGCGAGCGTTGGTCGCATCTTCGCCGGTGTCGGCGTTCGCACGCACGCCCAGCTTGCCCCTACGGACAACGTCGGACCACTTGAGGATGGTGTGGAACTCTGCCGGCGGCTCGGCGGCCGCCAGCGTCATCGCGCCCAGCATGACTTCACCGGTGGTGCCGTCGATACTGATGACGTCGCCTTCCTTGACGACCACGTCGCCAACACGGAAGGTCTTGCCATCGATCTTGACGGCGTCGGCGCCGACGATCGCTGGCGTACCCCACCCACGGGCGACGACGGCAGCGTGACTGACGAGGCCGCCGCGAGCGGTGAGGATGCCCTGGGCAACCATCATGCCGTGCACGTCTTCGGGGCTGGTCTCATTGCGAACGAGAATGACCTTCTCGCCCTTCTCGTCCGCAGTCACGGCGTCGTCAGCGGTGAAGTAGACCTTGCCGACAGCGGCGCCCGGCGAGGCGGCGAGGCCCTTGGCCAGTGCCTTCACCTTGTTGGCGAACTGAGGGTGCAGCACCTGGTCGAGATGGTCGGCGCCAACACGCATGATGGCTTCCTGCTTGGAGATGCTCCACTTGGCACTGCCCTTGCCCTGCTGGCGGGTCATCTCGACGGCCATCCGCAACGCGGCTGCACCGGTGCGCTTGCCCACGCGGGTCTGCAACATCCACAACTTGCCCTGCTCGATGGTGAACTCGGTGTCGCACATGTCGGCGTAGTGCCGCTCGAGGCGGGCAAAGATCGCCAGCAACTCAGTGTGACAGGCCGGGAAGACCAACTTCATGTGGTCGAGGTCTTCGGTGTTGCGGATGCCGGCAACCACATCTTCGCCCTGTGCGTTGACGAGGAAGTCGCCGTACGGCTTGTTGTCGCCGGTGGCGGCGTTGCGGGTGAAACCCACGCCGGTGCCACTGTTCTCGTCGCGGTTACCAAACACCATGGTCTGCACGTTGACGGCAGTACCCAAGTCATGGCCGATGCGCTCACGCACGCGGTACGCGATGGCGCGGGCACCATTCCAGCTGGCGAACACGGCCTCCACGGCACCACGCAACTGCTCGCGCGGCTTCTGCGGGAACGGCTTCTTGGTGACCTTCTTGACGACGGCCTGGTACTGCTTGCACAAGTCCTTCAGCGCCTTGGCGGTGAGCTCTGCATCGGTCTTCACACCTGCGGTGGCCTTGGCCTTTTCCAGCGGGTGCTCGAAGTGCTCACCATCGACGCCCAACACGATGCGGCCGTACATCGCGATGAAGCGGCGGTAGCTGTCGTACGCAAAGCGCTCGTCGTTGGTGACGTGGGCCAAGCCCTTGACGCTCTCGTCGTTGAGGCCCAGGTTGAGAACTGTGTCCATCATGCCGGGCATCGAAAACTTGGCGCCCGAGCGAACCGAGACCAGCAGCGGGTCGAACGGATCGCCCAGCTTGCGGCCCATGGTCTTTTCGAGCTTGAAGACCTGCGTGGCAATCTCTTCGTCGAGACCCTCCGGCCAGCCACCGTGCATGTACACACGGCAGGCGTCGGTAGAGATAGTGAAGCCCGGCGGCACCGGCAGCTTCAACACGCTCGTCATCTCTGCGAGGTTGGCGCCCTTTCCACCAAGGAGATCTTTGTACTCCATGGGAGGGCGGCGGTGCTTGTGATCGAAGGCGTAGACGTATGACACGAGGTTCGAGTCTACGCCGTGGCTGCGCCTCGCCTCGCGGACTTACTGAGGCTTTCGGCGCCGTAGGCTCGCTGTGTGCCGTCACCGCTCACCGCGTTTCGTCTGTTTGGTTTCCCCGTCCACGTCGGCGCAGGGTTCTGGATGTTCATGGTGCTCATCGCAGTCACCAACTCGTCGGACCGCGGGCTGGGCGTGCAAGGCGCCATCATCTTCGCTGGGCTGATCGCGCTGTTCACGCTGATTCACGAGCTGGGACACGCGGTCGCGGCCCGGGCCACCGGCGCGAAGGCAGAGATCACGCTGGCGTTCATGGCCGGCTACGCCTCGTTTTTGCCCAGTCGCACCCTGTCGCGGTGGGAGCGGGTTGGTATCTCTTTTGCAGGACCAGCCGTGCAGATCGTGACCGGGACGGCGTTGTACCTCGCGCTTGGCGGTCCTTTGGAGTGGCCAGTTCGCGGGCTGACGCCTGCACAATTCAGCGCCCTTTGGGCCGGCCCAGGAATCGGGCTGTTCAACCTGATCCCGATCCTGCCGTTCGACGGAGGCACCATCCTCGAACAGGCTGTCGATGCTGTCAGCCCGAAACACTCGCGACGATTCATGATCGTTTTCACCGTCGTCGCCAGCGTTGCCGCGATGATCTACATGGCAACCCAACCCGGCCTTCGTGGGCTGATCATCTTCATGGCAATTCCGCTGCTTTCAGTTGCCCAGATCGTCCACAGCGAGAAGGCACACGAGAAGCACACCACCGGCCAAGAGTCGTTGGCCCGCGCCGAGGCGCTGGCGTGGGCCACCGGTGACGTCTCACGCTTCTCCGGCGGCCACGTCCCATCACCGTGGTACCGGGCACACCAGCAATTGAGCCATGGTCACCCCGAGGTTGCCCGTCAGCTCTTGCTCGCAGACCTCAGCGATCCGAACCCTGTCAACTGGTGGCCACCCGACGCCGCTCCGTTGCGAGCGCTGGGAGACCTGGTGGCGTTGCTGCCGCGCCCGCTGCCGCACGGCCGTTCGTTCAGTGACTTCGTCGTGTCGGGAATCCTGCTCCGCCTTGGCGAGTTCCCGGAGGCTGCCAACTACGCCGCCAGTGCCTACAACAACGGGCGGCCCGCGATGTTGGCGGTGCACGTCGCGCGTGCGGCAGCGGCCCTGGGTGATCACAACACGGCTATCGCCTGGCTGCGCTCCGCGGCCACCACCGCTCCCCCGGAAACCTTGCAGGCGGCCATCGATGCTGCGCCAGAGTTCGAACAACTGCGCGCGCAACAGCCGCAGTTCATGAACGCTCTCGCCCAGTAGGCAGCTACTGGACTCTCGCCGCCAGCGTCTTCGGGGCGATGAGGCAGTACGAACTGGTCACCAGTTCACGCACCTCTTCCCAGTCCACCTTCAC
>JANOYI010000122.1:0-6252 GCA_031428795.1 Ilumatobacteraceae bacterium
CAGGTTGCTACCGCCGTGCGCGAAGAACTTTCGGACCGCGTCGCGTCGTAGTTCCTAGCCACGCCGATATGTTCGGCTTTGGCTTCCCCCAGTCGTTGAATCGGGCGTACGCGCCCGCTGACGTTGGAGGCCCACGTGGGATCCACGCTCTCCGAGTTCCCGGAACGCCCTGCACCGCCCATGTCGGTGTTGACTCGGGTGCGCGCCTGGGTCCAGTGGGTCGGCGCAGCGCGAGTGGTGGCGTCCGCCGTCGTCATCCTGGCGGTGATCGCGGGTGCGTACTGGCTGGTGAAACCACCGCCGGCAACTACTGAGTCGAAGCTGCCGTATGCGAGCGCGGCCACGGCGACGACGATCGCGTCGGAGGCGGCGACCATACCGATCACCACGGTTGGCTCTGAGCTGCTCGTCGTTCATGTGGCGGGTGCCGTACGAGTTCCCGGGGTCTATCGCCTGACCGCCGGCTCGCGAGTGATCGACGCGGTCGAGGCTGCCGGGGGAGTGGCAGCCGACTCCAACTCCGATGCCATCAACCTTGCGGCATCTCTCACTGACGGGGAGCGCGTCTACGTGCCTCGGGTCGGAGAGGTAGCACCGGTGGTCGCATCGGGCGGTGCTGATGTCGGCGACAGCGGCACGCTCACCGGACCGGTGAACCTGAACACTGCGACCGCCGACGATCTGGACACCCTGCCCGGCGTGGGGCCCGCGACGGCGGCAGCGATTTTGGCGTACCGCGATCAGCACGGCCCATTCGCCTCGCTTGATGATCTGGGTGAGGTCAGCGGCATCGGGCCAGCGAAAATCGAAGCGCTCCGTGGGCTGGTGACCGTGTAACTATGACTTCTACAGGAACGCGCCGCCCAAGATCAGGTTTGCTGCCACGAGTGCACCGACCACGCCCAGCCACACTGCGCCCGCCAGCCACAGGTATTCCTTCCAGTAGTCGCCCCATGTGGCAACTGGCCGACGAGTCGCACGCGCCGTGGCGGCGATGCCGATCAGTACCCACAGCACGCCACTGCCCACAGCGGCGGCGACATAAAGACCGGTTCCACCCTTCATCGGGGCTCCGGCCACCAACAACCCAGGTGCCGCAAGCACCGCAGTCAGAAAGCCCAGCACGCCTCGCACCGTCGAGGTGTTGTTCCGCAGCAGCAGCAACGAAGCGACGCCGAGCACAACAGGAGGCAGTAGCGCCACCAGCGGACCAAGGCTACGGATTTGCCGACGGTAGGCGCGTGGGCCCTTCCGTACCGGGGGCCCGACGGAGACTTGGGGCGCTGGTGCGTCATACGCCTGCACGGGTTGCATCCAGTGAGCGTACGACGTGAGACGCTCGGACCGCGGGCACCACCTGTCCGACGCAGGACTGTTGCTGATCACCGCCACGCTGGTGGGCGCTGTGTGGCAGGGGCTCGGTGTAGCGGCGCTGGCGCTGGCCGCAGGGCTGCTGCTTCGGCAGCGGCCGCTGGTACTTCTCCTCTGTGCGGTGGCCGCCGTCGTGGGCGCCTGGATAGGCGCTCGGGCATGGGAACAGGCAGTGCCGCGACACTTGGGCGACTTCACTGGTTGGGCCGAAATCGTCACCGACCCCGCGCAGTACGGGTCGGGGCTACGGGTCACCGTCGAGATCGATGACGAACGGTTCGACGCTTGGCTGTATGGCGGTGCTCGCCGAAAGCTCGCCGACCGCCAGAGTGGACAGTTCATCTGGCTCGATGGACGGCGCACCGAGCTTGGTGCGAATGCGCGCCGAACCCAGGTCCGACATGTGGTTGGTCGCTTCGAGGCCGAAGTGGTTGGCGACGTGATCGACGGCTCACCACTGGCGCGAGCCAACAACCGTGTTCGCGACCGATTGCAATCAGTTGCCGAATCGACGATGGCGGCGGACGACGCAGCGCTCTTCACTGGGCTCGTCATCGGTGACGACGCACGGCAACCGGCCTGGCTCGTCGACAGCTTCCGGACGTCCGGGTTGTCTCATCTGACTGCGGTGTCGGGCCAAAACGTAGCGTTCGTGCTTGCGGCGGCTTTGCCGCTGCTGCGTCGACTGAGACCCTGGTGGCGATGGGCCGCCACCACGGCGCTCATCGTGTGGTTCATGGCGCTGACCAGGTTCGAGCCGTCGGTGTTGCGAGCGGGGGTAATGGCCGTACTGGCGGCGACCGCCTACGTCCGTGGCCAGCAGGTGCGACCCGTGCGAGTGCTGTCACTCGCAGTTCTCGCGCTGGTCATCGTCGATCCGTTGCTGGTGTGGTCAGTCGGGTTCTGGCTGTCGGTGGGGGCAACGATGGGAGTGTGCGCCGCCGGCCCCTGGCTGGCGCCCCAGTTGCCAGGGCCGGTGTGGTTGCGATTACCGACGGCCATCACCCTCGGAGCGCAGCTGGGTGTGGCGCTTCCCAGCGTGCTGGTGTTCGGACGATTGCCGATCATGTCGCTGCCAGCGAACCTGGCAGCGGTGCCCGCCGCCGGGTTCGTGATGCTCTACGGCCTGCCGGCGGGACTGCTGGCCTCGGTGCTGCCGTCGGCTCTGCAGCCGTTGGTGATGTTGCCCGCCACGATCGGCACGAGATGGGTGTCGACCGTCGCGCAGGTGGCGGCGGCCATCGAACCCTCCCCGATGTGGTCCGCCGCGTGGTGGTCAGTTGCCGTGATGTGTCTGTTGGGCTGGTGGTGGCGGACTCGCTCGCGAGCCAACAGCGTGGATGTGCCAATCTGAGAACACCATGGCGTGCTACCTGATCACCGGCGACGACGAGTCGCTCATGCTGTCGGCGATTGGCGATCTGATTCGGACCCTGGTCGGCGACGGCGACCGCTCGTTGATGGTCGATGACTTCGATGGTGAGGACTACGAAGTCCGGGCGGTGGTCGACGCGGCGCAAACATCGCCGTTCCTGACGGACAAGCGTGTTGTTGTCGCCCGCGGCGTCGGACGGTTCAACGCGGACGACGTTGCGTCCCTTGTTGCCTACCTCGCCGACCCCTTACCCAGCACGGATCTCGTGCTGGTCGCCGGCGGCGGTCGGATCGCCAAGGCGCTGACCGACGCATTGAAGAGCGCAAAGGCAACGACCATCGGCTCCGCGGCTCCAACTCGGGCGTCGGAGCGCACCGGTTGGTTCGACGAGCAGATCAAGGCGGCGGGCCTGAAGTTGGATCCGCAGGCCACAAAACTTTTGGCCACATGGTTAGGTGAGGACGCGGGCCGACTGCAGGGCATTCTCGAGACGCTGCACTCCACGTACGGTGACGACACGAAGCTGACCTCGGCGGACGTCTCGCCGTTCATTGGCGATGCGGGCGGTATTCCGCCGTGGGACCTCACCGACGCCATCGATCGCGGGGACACCACTGTCTCATTGCAGCTGTTGCACCGCATGATTCGTGCAGGCGACCGCCACCCGCTTGCGGTCATGTCGATCCTGCATACCCATTACTCGAAGCTGCTGTCGCTGGATGGCAGCGGGGCGCGAGACGAGGCGTCCGCGGCCGCGGTGATGGGCATCAAACCAGGGTTTCCGGCCAAGAAGGCGCTCGATCAATTCCGCAAAATGGGTGGGGGAGCAGTCACTCGCGCCGTCGGTCTGCTGGCCCAAGCCGACCTCGACCTACGCGGAGCCAAAGAGTGGCCCGAAGAACTGGTCATGGAAGTCCTCGTCGCCCGACTGTCCCGCCTCGCTGGCAGCGGCCGCCGCTGACCGGGGCGAAGTGACGCGCTATTGCGTTACGGACTGCATCACAGCTGACAAAGCGCATCACTTCCACAGCCGAGAGTCGCTGGCACACGAAGTGACGCGGTCATGGGCCCGCGAACTGCTTCACAGCCAACAATGCGCGTCACTTCGGCGACGGGCCGCAGACATGGGCGCAGACGCGAACGAACCCGGGCTTTTGGCCCGGGTTCGCTACGGAGACTTTTGAAGTCAGCTGGCGGTGGCGTTGATCTGCTTCATCAGGCGGCTCTTGCGGCGAGCGGCTTGATTCTTGTGGATGACGCCCTTGGCGGCAGCCATGTCGAGGCGCTTGACGGCGAGACGGAGGGCTTCTTCGCTCTGCTCGGTCTCTGCAGCCTTGACGGCGTTCTTGACGCGGGTCTTCAACTCGCTCTTCACACCCTTGTTGCGGTCCGCACGCTTTGCGTTGGTGAGGATGCGCTTCTTCTGACTCTTGATGTTTGCCACGTGGCGAGACCCTTTGCTGGACTTGAAATCGGCTTGCGAAGGCTATCAGCGGTACACGGAGGACCCCAACCTTGCATCTCAAGGACACGGAACCTGCCGATAGGCTCGGGCGACTCGCCATGGATCTCGCACGCATTCGCAACTTCTCCATCATTGCCCACATCGATCACGGCAAAAGCACCCTCAGCGACCGAATTTTGGAGCTGACGAACGCTGTCGACGCACGTGAGATGCGCTCGCAATACCTCGACACGATGGATCTCGAGCGCGAGCGCGGCATCACCATCAAGGCGCAGAACGTGCGAGTCGATTGGAAGGGGTACACGCTGCACCTCATCGACACCCCCGGCCACGTCGACTTCGGCTACGAAGTCAGCCGCAGCCTGGCCGCCTGTGAGGGTGTGGTGCTGGTGGTCGACGCGGCGCAGGGCATCGAGGCCCAGACGCTGGCCAACTGCTATCTCGCG
Organism: Ilumatobacteraceae bacterium; assembly: GCA_031428795.1. Taxonomy (GTDB): domain Bacteria; phylum Actinomycetota; class Acidimicrobiia; order Acidimicrobiales; family Ilumatobacteraceae; genus UBA668. The sequence goes on from JANOYI010000122.1 coordinate 4,658, forward strand.
TTGGAACACGACCTCGAGATCGTCGCTGCGCTGAACAAGATCGACCTTCCCGCCGCCGACCCCGACCGGTATGCGATGGAGATCGAGACGGTGCTGGGCATTCCGGCCGAACAGATTCTGCGTATCTCGGCCAAGACCGGCGACGGCGTCGGCGAGCTACTCGACGCCATCTGCGAGCGCATTCCGGCGCCAAAGGGCGACATCGACGCACCGCTACAGGCACTCATCTTCGACAGCCAGTACGACCAGTACCGTGGTGTGGTCAGCAGTGTGCGCGTGATGAATGGTCGGCTCAACAGCAAGTCAAGGCTGCTGTTCATGCAGGCAGGCACGCAGCAGGAACCCATCGAAGTCGGCGTTCGGCGGCCGCTGCCGACACCTGTTGACGAGCTGGGCCCTGGCGAAGTGGGCTACCTCATTGCGGGCATCAAGGAAGTCGGCCAGGCACGGTCGGGTGAGACGGTCACCACCTTCGTGCACGGCGCCACCGAGGTGCTGGAGGGCTACAGCGACCCGAAGCCGATGGTGTTCTGCGGGCTTTTCCCGATTGACGGCGACGACTTCGAGTTGATGCGCGAGAGCCTGGAGAAGCTGAAGCTCAACGACGCGTCCATTACGTACGCGCCTGAGTCGTCCGGTGCGCTCGGCTTCGGTTTCCGCTGCGGCTTCCTTGGCCTGCTGCACATGGAGATCGTGAAGGAACGCTTGGAGCGCGAATTCAACTTGTCGCTGATCGCGACGGCTCCCAGCGTGGAGTACCGGGTGCATCGCACCAACGGCGTCGTCGAGCTGATCGACAACCCCGCCGACTTGCCGATGCCGCAGAGCATCGACTTCATCGAGGAGCCTTACTTCCGGGTCAGCGTCATCACGCCCAAGGAGTACACCGGCACCCTGATGGACCTATGTCAGACGCGCCGTGGCGATATGACCAAGTTGGAGTACCTCTCGCCCGAGCGTGTGGAGCTGCACTATCTGATTCCGCTGGCGGAGGTGGTCGTCGACTTCTTCGACCAGATGAAATCGCGTACGCAGGGCTACGCCAGTCTCGACTACGAGCTCAACGGCTACCAGCGGAGCAACTTGGTGAAGGTCGACCTTCTCCTCAACGGCATCGCGGCCGATGCGTTCAGCACCATCGTGCACCGCGACAAGGCATTCGCCTACGGCAACCGTATGTGCGAGAAGCTGAAGGAACTGATCCCGCGGCAGATGTTCGATGTGCCCATTCAGGCCGCCATCGGCGGCAAGATCATCGCCCGCGAAACAGTGAAGGCGAAGCGTAAGGACGTGCTGGCCAAGTGCTACGGCGGCGACATCACGCGTAAGCGCAAGCTGCTCGAGAAGCAGAAAGAGGGCAAGAAGAAGATGAAGTCGATCGGCCGCGTGGAAGTCCCCGGCGACGTCTTCATCTCTGCCCTCAAACTCGACGACTGACTCGGCCACGTAGGTCGGCGTTCATCTGCGGTACTACCGCATCTCAGCGCCGGCTGAAGTCTCTGGCTTGGTTCAACGACGGTCTGGTAGGTGTGGGCGGCTACCGTCCGCCGTATGACAGTTGAGCATTTCGATGTGGTGGTCGTTGGGGCTGGTAT
>JANOYI010000123.1:0-6491 GCA_031428795.1 Ilumatobacteraceae bacterium
TACTGTTCGGCGCGCTCGGAGGACTGGTCGCACTCGGCAGCTGGGGCGCCCAGCGCATCGCCTCACTGCGTTCTCGGAAACGCGCGACGCGTGCATACGCGGAGGCCCACCTCAGGTACCTCGACGAGGTTGCACGGGACCGCGAATCATTCCGCCGATTCCAGTTTGCAACCGTGCCGACCGTCGCCATGGCCCACGCCGCGATCCGCTCCACGCACGCGTCGCTGTGGTCCCGGCGCGGCACGCACGGCGATGCGTATCTCGCCGGACTCGGCCTCGGTGACATCGCGTGGCCCGATGCGGCAAACGAGACCGGTGTCGTTGACGACCGCGAGGCACGTGACCTGCCCATTGCAGCAGACCTCGGCAGCGGCGCACGACTGGCGCTCCGGGGTCCGCAGGCGATGGCCGTCGCCCGCTCGCTACTGGTGCAACTGACGGCGTCGTGTGGCCCCGCAGACCTTCGGCTTGTCGTTGTCACGGACCGGCCGAGCCACTGGGATTGCGTGCGCGGGCTACCCCACCTCGGCCAGCCCGATGGCTCGTTCGCCATCATCGCCGAACCGGAACTGACAACGCTGCTGGCCGAACTTGGCGAACACAATGCTCACCTTCTGTTCGTGACCGATCAACCGTCGTTGCTCGCCACTCGCACCAGCCCGCTGCGTCGAGCACTCGCCGACCCGGACGCTCACGCGCTGATAGTCGTCCTGCCCGCCGACGTCGGAGTACCGCATCTGTGCACCAGCGTGCTCACCACCGCCAGCGGCCCCATCGGTCGGTGGGTCGCCGACACTCAAGCGACCATGCTTCCTGTGCCCGTGCGTCTCGCCGGGCTGAGCGATCGCAGCACATTTGCGTGCGCCGCCGGGCTTCGAACTCTGATCGACCCGGAGGACCCGTTGAGCGTCGCCACGGGCATACCCCGCGATCTGTCGTTGGGCGCGTTGCTCGGTTCCGAAGGCGGCACCTCGCTGACACCCGCCGGCATCGTGGCCACTTGGGTCGCTGCCGGCGCCGACCCAAGTCCGCGCACGCTGATTGGCATGGCGGCGGACGGAGCAGTCGACATCGACCTTGTGCGCGACGGTCCGCACGGGCTGATCGCGGGTACCACCGGGTCAGGCAAGAGCGAACTGCTCCGCAGCCTGGTGGTGGGCATGGCAGCCGGCGCAAGCCCGGCGCACCTCAGCTTCCTGTTGGTCGATTACAAGGGCGGCGCCACGTTCGACGCCTGCGCCGCACTGCCCCACGTCGTCGGCGTCATCACCGACCTCGACGATCACCTCGCCGATCGAGCCCTGCGCAGCCTGCACGCAGAGCTGCGACGCCGGGAAGGAATCCTGCGGGACCACGGAGCCGCCGACCTCGCAACGCTGCGCGCCAACTCTCCCGACGTCCTGCTGCCGCGTCTGGTGGTGGTGATCGACGAATTCGCGGCGCTGGTGGCAGAACAGCCCAACTTCCTGCACGCGCTGGTCGGCGTTGCTCAGCGCGGCCGCAGCCTGGGCGTGCACCTGTTGCTGGCCACACAGCGACCCAACGGCGTGATCAGCGACGACATTCGGGCCAACACCAACTTGCGTCTCGCATTACGTCTGCAGGACACCGCCGACGCCAACGACGTAGTCGGCATCCCGGCGCCGGCGATGCTGCCGCGTGGGCTGCCGGGCAGAGCGGTGATGCGGCTGGGGGCCGACGACCATCTCACGTTCCAGACCGCCCGCTGCACCGGCACGCTGTCTGACAGTGGAGACACCGAGCTGCAGGTTTTGGTGCGTTCGATCTGTGAGGCGGCTCGGCTGGCGGGTGCACCGCAGCCACCTGCACCCTGGCAACCGCCGCTACCGGCCGTGCTAACCCGCGACGACGTACCAGCCAACGCAGTCGGTCTCATCGACGACCCCGACCATCAGCGGATACTTCCGTTGCACTGGACGCCGAACGAAGGACACCTCCTCATCGCTGGCAGTCCAGGTGCAGGCGTCACGTCAGCACTCGTCACTCTGGCAGCGGCCTCGCCTGCGGAGTTGTACGTCATCGACGGCCGCGGCAACGATCGGCTAGGTGGCTTGGCCGAGCATTCCCTGTGCGGTGCCGTCGTGCGTCTGCATGAGCGTGAGCGTCTGATGCGGTTGCTGCACCGACTGCGGGCAATGGTGCGAGATCGGTTGGCGGGCGAAGCAGGCGAACCGGTCGTGCTCTTCATCGACGGGCTGGACGCTCTTCGGCGCACGCTCGACGACCTCGACACCGCCGCCGAGTTCGACGCGCTGGAGGAAATACTGGCTGATGCCGAAGCCGCCGGCGTCACCATCGTCGCCGCTGTCGAACACGTCGCCGCGGTGCCCGCGAGCCTGCTGGCCCGCTGCGCTCACCGTTGGGTGATGAACCTGCACGACGCACACGATGGCGCAATCATGGGGGTCGGCTCAGCAGGTGTGCCAGCACCGGGCACCCCAGGCAGGTTGGTGGTGGCCGCCACAGGCCTCGTTGCCCAGGTCGTGCACGACACGACTTCGATGCCGCTTCCGGGGGGCCAACGCCGCCGGATTGCGCATGGCATCACGGTCGTCGGATCGCTCGTCGCCGCCACCGAGTTGCCCAGCGGTTCAGCGCACGATGGCATGACATCGTTACCGCTCGGCATCGACTTTGCCAGTGGAGAGACCGCGACGTTCGAGCTACCCGACGGTGAGCACATGCTCGTCGTTGGCGGCGCCCGAACCGGCCGCAGCACCAACCTGATGCGCATCGCTGCGGCATGGACCGAGGCGCATCCAGATGGCTGCATTGCTGCAATTACCCCTCGTCGCTCCACCGCAACCCAGTTGCCGATGAGCGCACCTGACTCCCGAGTGCTCGACGACCTTCCTCCCGATGGCCCTCTGTTGTTGGTCGTCGACGATTCCGAGATGGTGGACGACCCGGGCGGCCGACTCGCGGCGCTCGCCGCGGGCCAGCGACCGAACACGTGGATCGTTGCCGCCGGCCGGCCGGATGCACTTCGTCAGCTCTACGGGCACTGGACGACGGTGGTCCGGCGCAGTCGCTGCGGGTTGATTCTGACCGGCGGCAGCGACCTCGATGGTGACCTGCTTGGTGTCATGTTGCCGCGCCGCACGCCCGTCCCGGCGCGACCTGGACTGGCCTGGTCGGTGGCCAACGGCACGGCCGCGCTCACCCAACTCGCGGTCGACTCGAATCTCTCCACGCGACCGACCTCCGGCGCCGGTGACCAGTACCGTTTCGCCCATGGACGAATTTCCTGACCAGCGGGCGGTCGAGAGTTTCACAGCAACGACAAGTCCCTTCCCGCCACCCACTCTCCCCGCGCCAACCGTCTCCGTTGTCCTTGAGGACGAGCCCAAGAAGCGCCGCACCGGCCTGATCGTTGGCGCCGCCGTGCTGGCTGTGGCCACCATCGCCACTGCCGGGCCCTGGTTGCTGACGAACCACACCGCCGAGGCCACCTTCTCGCTCACTGAAGCCGCCGCCGCTGCTGCGGACACGAAGGCCGTCGCCTTCACGATGACCATGAGTTTGATGGGAGAGCAGGTCACCGCCGAAGCCGAGACCGACTCCGACAGCGGTCTCACCCACATGGTGATGGACATCGGCATGATTGATGGTTCTCTCGAGATGATCGCCGATACCAACGAGAAGGTCATCTACTTCAAGAGTTCGTTCCTCGAGGACAGCGGCCTTCCCATCGACACTGATTGGGTGAAGATGGACGAGGCTTTCCTGCAGGGCCAAGCCGGCGACGGCGAGTCCATCTTCGATTCGGCCAACCTCGGCAACCCGCTGGATGCTGGCGCGGTGTTCGAGACGGCAAAGACAGTCACAGAAGTCGGCTTCGACGAGGTCGACGGCGTGAAGGTGAAGCACTTCGAAGTGGTCGTCGACGCGCTGGAGGCAATGAAGGTGTCGCCGCAACTGCAGCAACAGTTCGACCAGCTCGACGCGGACATCCCCAAGGAGCTGACCTACGACGTCTATGTCGACGAGCAGAACCAGATCCGCCGCACCACCATCGAGATGTCGGTGGCTGGCCAGAATGTCTCCGTCGACATCGTGATCAAGCCGCTCTCCGAGCCCATCGTGATCGACGTGCCTGCGCCGGCCGACGTCACCGACTTCGCCGACCTGATCTAGAACGTCCCCTGATCCAGCTCTGCGCATCCATGCAAATTGCGCGCACACGCTCCAGGGGAAGCACCATCGGCCCATTGTGGCGAACGGGTGCGACCGTCGCGCCAGGCCCTACCGCCACTAGGCTCCCGCCCCGATGAAGCGGACGACCCCCACTGCCCAAATGTTCATGCGTTGCCTCGGCCCCGCTGCTCTCGCCGCACTGGCATTCACTGCCTGCAGCGACGACTCCTCCACTCCCACCCCCACGTTGCAGCTGCCGCCGCGTATTGCTGTCACCTCGGTGAAGGGCGACCCGGAGAGCCAGCTGCTTGCCGCCATTTACGCCCGCGTGCTGGAAGACGGCGGGTTCCGAGTGGCTCGTAAGGACCCGGTGGAGATGGACCGTGCGCAGTACTACCAGGCCATCCAGGACGGCACCTTCCAGCTGATCCCCGACTACTCCAACGATCTACTTCAGTTCATCTACAGCCTCCCGAATGCCTCGCCGCTGCCCAACACCTCGGTGCCCACCAGCCCTGCCACGACGGTGGCTCCGGTGGTCGTGAGCACCACCACGTTGCCGAGCACGGGCTCCGGCGAGACCACGACCACGGAGGATCACCACGATGAATCCACCACCACCACGGGACCTGCCGGTATTCGCAAGGCAGCCGTGACCACCACGACAGTCGTCGAGACACCAGAAGTGACGACCACGCTGGTGACGACCACGCTGGTGACGACCACGCTGGTGACGACGACGCTGGTGGGCGACACCACGACCACCGCGGCTCCGACCCCTGGCAACGGCAACTCGATCGTCGAGCAGGTGTTGGCCCTCAACGCCGGCCTGCCGTCCCTGCTGGTCGTCAACAACGGTTCGCTAGCGGAGAAGAAGCAGATCATCGCCTGCTCAGCCGCGGCCATGGAGGCCAACGCTGACACGCAGCTGCTCTCGCTCACCGACCTCGCCTCCAACGCTCCCGACATCGTGCTGGGCGCCCCGGCGGCGTTCATGGACGACGAAGCCCAGGGCCTTGCCGCCTTCGAGTTGTACTACGGCGGCGAATTCAAGGAGATCGCCACCATCGAAGACGCCGACCTGGCAACGGCACTCGCTGACGGAGACGCTGACTGCTTCGTGATGAATTCGCTGAACCCGCTGATCATGACCCAGCGGATGACGATTCTCGCCGACGACCGACTGATGGTGCCCACCAATGCCGCCCTGGCGCTGATGGCCTCCACCTCAGCCACGCCGGAAGCAATCGGCACCCTCGATGCAATCGCCGTCGCGCTGACCACCGAGCGTCTCAATCAGATGCTCAACGAGATCATCAACAACGGTGGCGACCCCATCGTGGTCGCCAACGCATTCGTCGACACGCTGTAATCGGCTAGACAGTTACGGCATGATCAGCGTCGGCGACCTCACCAAGCGCTTCGGGTCGAAGGTCGCCGTCGACCACCTCGGGTTCGAGGTGCGTCCCGGTGTGGTCACAGGGTTCCTTGGGCCGAACGGTTCCGGCAAGAGCACCACGATGCGGTGCATGCTGGACCTTGATCGTCCAGAATCCGGCATTGCGCTGTTCGACGGCACGCCCTACCACGACCTGAAGCGTCCGCTACACGAGGTCGGCGCCCTGCTCGACGCTGGCTACGTGCATCCCGGGCGCAGCGCCCGCAACCATCTGCGCTGGCTGGCGGCCAGCAACGGCATCGCCCGCTCACGCATCGATGAAGTCGTGGAGATGGTCGGTCTCACCTCAGTCGCGGGTGCCAAGTTGCGCAGCTACTCGCTAGGCATGCGCCAGCGTCTCGGTCTGGCCGGCGTGCTGCTGGGCGACCCGCACACCATCATCCTCGACGAACCCGCCAACGGCCTCGACCCGGAAGGCATCCGCTGGATCCGCGACGTGCTCACCCACCTCGCTCGCCAGGGTCGCACGGTGTTGGTCAGTAGTCATCAGCTGTCGGAAATGGCGCTGATGGCGGAGGACCTCGTTGTGATCGGTCAGGGTCGCCTCATCGAGCAGTCCACTGTCAGTGCCTTCGTCGACCGCTACGCCGACCGCTGGGTACGGGTGAAGAGCCCGACCGCCGAGGCTCTGATCGGCTCGGTGACGGCCGCCGGTGGCGAGGTCACCACCGTTACCGCCAACACACTCGACATACGCGGGCTCGACTGCGTTGCCGTGGGTGAAATGGCCGCACAACAGCAGTTGGTGCTGCACGAGTTGTCGGCGCAGACCGGCTCACTGGAGGACGCCTTCCTCAAGGCCACCGCAGGTGCACAGGAATACACGTCTGTCCAGCTGGGCAGCCAGACGGGCGGCACGCCGTGATCAACCTTC
>JANOYI010000124.1:0-5743 GCA_031428795.1 Ilumatobacteraceae bacterium
GCCAATATCCACGGCGCGAGTGTAGGCAACGGACGCGCGTCACGGGGCGCGCGTCGCACGCGCAGTGGCAATTGCATCGTCGACCCTCACCACCACCTGCACCGCGTCGCCGACCAACGTGAAGGACACCAACACCCCGCCGTTCGCCGCGGCGAGCTCGGCCGCGGCCGAGCGACCACCGGCGGTCCCAGCCAATGCCGCTGAGTCGGCCGCAATCTGTGCCTGCTCGAGCGTCACCACCCGACCGGCAAATTGCGCCGTTGCTGCCATCAGCACTACCACGAGCGCGACCACGGCCAACAACAACACCGTCGCCTGCCCTGAACACTCATTTGACTTACGCACGCGCATCACACACCCCCGGCTCTACGACCGATGTTCACCGATCGAACTGGTTGCGGTGGCCGAAGCCACAAGATGGCGCCGAAGCGCAAAACCTATGGGTGAGCGAGGTCGACTATTCCTCGTCCTCGCTGGCCAAGATGAGTGCCACCGAGGCAACTACCTCGCCATCGGGAACGCCCATGATGGTGACACCGGTGGCATCGCGACCGATGTGGCGGATACCGCGCACTGGCGTGCGGATGGTGGTGCCACCGGACGCAACCGCAACGATCTCATCGTCGTCGCCGACCATGAAGGCGGCCACCACGGAGGTGCCCTTGTTGCGCACAAACTTCATGCCCTTCACACCTTGGCCACCGCGACCCTGCACGTTGAACTTGTCGAGCTGCACACGCTTGCCGAAACCCAGTTCGGTGACCATCAGGATGGACGTGTCGTCCTTCGCCAAGTCGCAGCTGACGACGGAGTCGCCCTCGCGTAGCTTCATGCCACGGACACCCGACGCGGCACGGCCCATCGGACGCACTTCGCCTTCGTTGAAACGAATGGTCATGCCACCCTTGCCAACCATGAAGATGTCGTCGGTGCCACTGGTCTCGATGACCTTGACCAACTCGTCGCCGTCGCGCAGATTGAGCGCAATCAGGCCGTCGCGGCGGCCGTTGTCGTACTCATTGAAACCGGTCTTCTTGACCACGCCCTTGCGGGTGGCGAAGAACAGGTAACGCTCGGCCGCAAAGTCGCGGGTGTCGATGATGGCTTGAATGGTTTCACCGGCCTGCAACGGCAACAGGTTGACGATGGGCATGCCCTTCGCCTGACGCTCGCGCTCGGGCAGGTCCATCGCCCGCAGGCGATATACCTTGCCGCGGTTACTGAAGAACAGCAGGAACGCATGCGCCGTGGTGAAGATCACGTGGCGCACGATGTCGTCGCTCTTCAGCTTGGCGCCACTGACGCCGCGACCACCGCGGCCCTGGGTCTTGAACGACGCTGCCGGCACCGCCTTCACATACTGCGCCTCGGTCATCACGACCACGAGTTCCTTGTCGTCGACGAGGTCTTCGATGCTCATGTCGCCCGAGTCGTACGTGATGGGGCACACGCGCGGTGTGGCGAACTCTTCGCGAATTGCCAGCATCTCGGACTTGATGACGCCACGCAGCTTCTCGGGCGAATCGAGAATGCTTTGCAGCTCGATGATGCGAGCACGCACATCTTCCAGCTCGGTCTCCAGGTCGATACGGCTGAGACGGGTGAGTTGCGAAAGGCGCATCTCGAGAATGTCCGTGGCCTGGATCTCGCTGAAGTCGTACGGTGCAGCCATCAGGCCGGCCTTCGCCGCCGCCGGATCGTCACTGGACCGAATGAGCGCAATGATCGCGTCGATGACATTGAGGGCCTTGATGCGGCCTTCCAGGATGTGTTCGCGGCGCTTGGCCTTCGCCAACCGGAATTCGGTGCGGCGAGTAATGACCTCTACCTGGTGGCGGACATACCCCTGCAATGCCTGCACCAGGTTCAAGGTGCGTGGTACGCCGTCGACGAGCGCCACCATGTTGACTGGGAAGCTGGTCTGCAACGAGGTGAGCTTGAACAGGTTGTTGAGCACCACGTTGGCATTCGCATCACGCTTGAGCGTGATGACCAGGTTGGTCTTCGCGGCGGCCGAGGCGTCGTTGACGTCGGCAATACCGTCGAGCTCGCCGGAGTCGACGAGTTCCTGAATGCGGCTGGCGATGGAGTTACAGCTGGTCTGGTATGGCAGCTCGGTGACCAGCACCTGCATCTGCCCGCGCTTGCCTTCCTCGATGCTGGCCTTGGCCCGCATCTTGATGCTGCCACGCCCGGTGCGGTACGCGTCCATGATGCCGGCACGCCCGAGGATGGTGCCACCCGTCGGGAAGTCGGGGCCCTTCACGAACTGCATCAGATCGTCGGGGGTTGCTTCCGGATTATCGATGAGGTGAATGGTGGCGTCGATGACCTCGCCCAGGTTGTGCGGCGGGATGCTGGTGGCCATTCCCACCGCGATGCCCTGGCTGCCGTTGACCAGCAGGTTGGGGAACCGTGCCGGCAGCACGGCCGGCTGCTCCATTGTGTTGTCGTAGTTGGGCACCATGTCGACGGTGTCTTCGTCGATGTCGGCCAGCATCTGCATGGCCAACGGGTGCAGACGGCACTCCGTGTACCGCTCGGCGGCGGCACCGAAGTCGGGGCTGCCGTAGTTGCCATGGAAATCGATGAGCGGGTGACGCAGGCTGAATGGCTGCGCCATACGCACCAACGCGTCGTAGATGGCCGAGTTGCCGTGCGGGTGGTACTTGGCCATCGTGTCGCCGGTGACACGGGCGCTCTTCACATGCGGGCGGTTCGGGCGGAAGCCCTGCTGCTCCATGTCCCAGATGATGCGGCGGTGCACCGGCTTGAGGCCGTCGCGCACGTCGGGGAGCGCACGCGACATGATGACCGACATTGCGTAATCGAGGAAGCTGCGCTCCATCTCGTCTTGCAACTGAATGGGCTCGATCAGATCGTGACCCGTGCCGTCGTCGGGCGGGTCGGCAGGTGTGTTGGGTGTGTCACTCATGTCAGAAATCCAGGTTCCGTACGTCGCGGGCGTTGGTGGTGATGAACTGCTTGCGAAGGTCGACGTCGTCGCCCATCAGCACACTGGTGATCTCGTCGGCCAAGGCGGCCTCCTCGACGGTGATCTGCAGCAGCGTGCGCGTGCTGACATCCATCGTGGTCGGCTTCAGCTCTTGCCAGTCCATCTCGCCAAGACCCTTCAACCGGTTGAAGTCGTTCTTGTGATTGGGATGGGCCTCGAGGAAGCGGTTCTTGGCGTGCTCGTCCTTCAGGTAGATCTTCTCCTTGCCGACCAGCGTGGAGAACAGCGGCGGCTGGGCGATGTAGACGTAGCCGGCCTCCACCATGGTGCGCATCTGGCGGAAAAAGAACGTGAGCAGCAGCGTGCGGATGTGGCTGCCGTCGACGTCGGCGTCGCACAGGATGATGACCTTGTGGTAGCGGGCCTTGGCAGCATCGAACTCGTCGCCAACACCGCCACCGATCGCGGTGATGAGCGCTTGTATCTCGTTGTTCTTCAGCATCTTGTCGAGGCGTGAACGCTCGACGTTGAGGATCTTGCCGCGGATGGGCAGCAGTGCCTGCGTGCGCGGGTCGCGTGCGTTGAGCGCCGAACCGCCAGCCGAGTCGCCCTCGACGATGAAGATCTCGCTCTCCTCGGGATTGCCGGAGCTGCAGTCCTTCAGCTTGTCGGGCATACCAGCGCCGGCCAGTGCGGTCTTGCGACGAATGGCGTTGCGCGCGTTCTTCGCGGCCAAGCGAGCGAGCGCCGCGGTGAGACCCTTCTTGACCAGCTTGTTGGCCTCGACCGGGTTCTCTTCCAGCCACTCGGCCAGCCGCTCGTTGGTGGCCTTCTGCACGAAGCTGCGCATCGGCACGTTGCCCAACTTCGCCTTCGTCTGGCCTTCGAACTGCGGCTCGCGCAGCTTGACCGACACGATGGCGGTGATGCCCTCGCGAATGTCCTCGCCGAGCAGGTTGTCGTCCTTCTCCTTGAGCAAGTTCTTCGAGCGGGCGTACTTGTTGACCACGCTGGTGAGAGCCGTCTTGAAACCCTCCACGTGCATGCCACCCTCGATGGTGGAGATGCCGTTGGCGTAGCCGTGAATGCCCTCGTAGTAGCCGGTGTTCCACTGGATGGCGATGTCGAGTGTCTGGGCACCCTCGGTGTCTTCATCCTCGTAATGAGCGACCTTGCTGAACAAGGCCTCCTTACTCTGGTTGAGGTGCTTGACGAAGTCGACGATGCCGCCCTTGTACTGGAACGTCACGTCTTGCTCGCGGTCAGGCCGTTCGTCGCGGAAGATGATCTCGAGGCCCTTGTTCAGGAACGCCATCGTCTGCAACCGCTCGAGCACGGTGCGGGTCACGAACTCGGTGCCTTCGGCAACGAACACGGTGGGGTCTGGCCAGAAAGTGACCGAGCTACCGGTGGTGCGGCCGCGCGGTGGCGTGGGGCCGATGTCGGCGATCTTGCCCTGCGGCTTGCCGCCCTTGGCGTATTCCTGCTGGTAGCGCCGGCCGCCCTTGTCGACCTCTAGCAGCAGCCGCTCGCTGAGCGCGTTGACCACGCTGACGCCCACACCGTGCAGACCGCCGGAGACCTTGTAGCCCTCGCCGCCGAACTTGCCGCCGGCGTGCAGAACGGTGAGCACGACTTCTGCCGCGCTCTTGCCCTTGTGAGGGCCGGACGGGTACGGATCGACCGGGAAACCGCGCCCGTTGTCCTCGACACGGCAGCCACCGTCGGCCAACAACGTGACGTTGATCTTCGTCGCGAAGCCCGCCATCGCCTCGTCGACCGCGTTGTCGACGACCTCCCAAATGAGGTGGTGGAGACCGGCCAAACCGGTGGACCCGATGTACATTCCGGGACGTTTTCTGACCGGGTCGAGACCCTCCAGGACTTGGATGTCTTTGGCGCTGTAACTAGCGCTGGCTTGATTGGTGTCAGACGACACGCGCACCTCGATCGTTTCAGGAGAATACAGGCGTTGACCTGCGATGTTGTAGGCGACACATAGGCAGGCTCCCTGCGCTTCAGCCGTCGTCGCGAGACGCCCACAGCCTACCTGAGGGGTGTCACAAAGAGGGGGAGGGTGGTTGGTCGTACGCCACACAAACCCGTCGACTAGAACAGGTCCTGTGAAGGTCGCCGTCTATGCCATCTCGCTCAACGAGCAGGTCTTCGTTGCTCGGTTCATGTCGACTGCTCGCGAAGCCGATCTGGTGGTCGTCGCCGACACTGGCAGCAGCGACGGCACCGTCGCGGCGTTGGTCGCCGCCAGACGGTTCGCCAGCGGTCACGTACACCTCTGACCGCATCCATAGTCGCCACGGCTACCGCTGGCGCCCGTGTCGCGAGACGCTGTACCCCGACCGCATCGAACAACGCGATGCACACCTCAGCCTGCAGCTCCACCACTGGCCCGACGCGACCAAGCCGCGCAGTCAGTACCTCGAATTGCTGGAGGTCGCAGCGAACGAGCAGCCGCACGCGAGCACGACGACCACCACGACCACGCCAGCCGCCAACCCGGTGCTCCCGGAGATTGGTCAGGACTCCTCACCCGCTCTCGTCGCTGCAGCTGCGGTGGCGGTCACTGGCACCATTGCAACGTTCCTCGCTCGACGCCATCGGCGCCCCGCGAACTAGTCGTCCTATCGTGCGACGCGAACTTCGATTCGCTCGATGGTGGCGCCGGCCACTTCCAGCAAACGCGTCCGCAATGTGGCTTCCAAGAACTTCAATTGCGTCGCCCAGGCTGGGTCGTCGACTTTCACTACCAGCGTGGTGCCGTCCAGCTTC
>JANOYI010000125.1:0-7456 GCA_031428795.1 Ilumatobacteraceae bacterium
GCGGCGACAAGCCGTTCGATGGCAAGACCGTCACGATTCTCAGCTCCATCCGCGACGTAGAGGCCGAGCGCCTCGAGACCGCATGGAAGCCGTTTGAAGAGGCGACTGGCATCGACATCAAGCACGAAGGTTCCGCAACCTTCGAAGACGACATCAAGCTGCGCGTTGACGGCGGCGATTCGCCCGACCTCGCATTCGTTCCTCAGCCGGGCCTTCTGGCCACGCTGGTCGGCGGCGGCAAGGTTGTGCCGCTCACCAACCTGCAGGCCGACGTAGAGGCAAACGACATCGCCGGCTGGGTCGGCTTCGGCTCGGTTGACGGCAAGTTCTACGCCCCGCCGTTCGGCGCCAACATCAAGAGCCTCGTGTGGTACAGCCCGACCGCCTTCAAGGATGCCGGCTACGAGATCCCCACCACCTGGCAGGCAATGATCGACCTCAGCCAGAAGATCGTCGACGACGGCGGCACGCCGTGGTGTGTCGGTGCTGAGTCCGGTGGCGCCACAGGTTGGGTCCTCACCGACTGGGTCGAAGACGTCGTGCTCCGCACCGCCGGCGCCGAGACCTACGACAAGTGGGTCGCTCACGAAATCCCGTTCAACGATCCAGCGATCGTTGCTGCCGTCGACGCTGTCGGCGACATCATCAAGAACGATGACTTCGTGCTCGACGGTGCCCAGAGCATCCCCAGCACCTCCTTCCAGGAGGCCGGTTTGCCGCTGCTCGACGGTGGTTGCTTCATGCACCGCCAGGCCAGCTTCTACGGCAACCAGTTCCCCGAGGGCACCACGAAGGGCCCCGACGGCCAGGTGAACGCGTTCTACCTGCCCACAGTCAACGCCGATGACCCCAAGGTCATGCTCGGCGGCGGCGAGCTCATCACAGCATTCAGCGATGCGCCCGAGGTCGAGGCTGTTGCCAAGTTCCTCACCAGCGCAGAGTACGCCGATGCACGTCTGGCCCTCGGCAACTGGCTGAGCCCGAACAAGAAGGCGAACATCGCCCTGGTGACCGACCCGCTGGAGCAGACATTCGCTTCGCTGCTCGCCAGCTCGGACGTGTTCCGCTTTGACGGCTCCGACTTGATGCCCGGCCCGGTAGGCGCTGGCACGTTCTGGAGCGAGATGGTCGAATGGGTGGTGGGCAATGCGACCACCGACGAAGCCCTGCAGGCAATCGAAGACAGCTGGCCGACCAGCTGATTGATCCCCTCTTTCGGGGGTGGACCGGCTCGCCGGTTCACCCCCGAGGTGGAGTATGTGTAGATTTCCGTTGTAGCCGGCCCCTTCGGGTGAGCCGGCTTTCTTGAATCAGGGTGGGGGCCACGTGATCGAGATTTTGAAGACTTTGATGGTGGTCGGAGCCGGAATCCTCGGCTTCGTGGCAATCCTCGGCGCGTTGTACTGGCTCGCCAGCCAGCTCAAAGAGCCATGGCGCGAGCGAGCCCGAGTGGCGGTGTTCGTAGGCCCGGCAATGCTGTTGCTTGCAGGCTTGGTCATCCCCGCACTGTTCAACTTCCGGTTCTCGTTCAACGATCGCAACGACGACTGGTACGGCTTCAGGAACTACGTCGACATTTTCACGAATGAAGACAACCTGATCGTCATGCGCAACACCCTGTGGTGGGGCGTCTTGGTCACGTTCGCCAGCACCGTCATCGGCATCATCATCGCCCGCTTCGCTGACCGCATGCGCGGCGAGCCCATTGCAAAGGCGCTCGTCTTCCTGCCCACTGCCATCTCGATGGTGGGTGCCGGCGTCATCTGGAACTTCGTGTACTCCCCGAAGCAGTACGGCCTTCTCAACTCGATGTGGCAGTTGTTGCCGGGCGAGCAAGAGACGCAGTTCTGGCTGCAGGACAACAAGTTCTTCGGCCTGGAAAGCAGCTTTATTCCTGGCATCAACACGTTCTTCATCATGGTCGTGATCATCTGGATCCAGGCGGGCTTCGCAACCGTCGTCATCTCCGCAGCGCTCAAGGGTGTACCGGACGACCTGATCGAGGCGGCCAAGATCGACGGCGCCACCGACCGTCAAGCGTTCTACAAGGTGGTGCTCCCCTACGTGAAGGGCACCATCATCACCGTCGCGACCACTACCACCATCGCCGTCTTGAAGATCTTCGACATCATCCAGACAATGGGCAAGGGTGGTTCGTTCGACACCAGCACCATTGCCAACGAAATGTACGAGCAGGGTTTCCCGCAGGACAACGAGGGTCTCGGCGCTGCCTGGGCCGTGTTGCTGTTCGTGCTGGTGGTACCGATCGTGTTCGTCAATGCTCGCAACCAAAAGGCCATGAGGGAGGGTCGCTGACATGACTGCAACCATCAACGAGGCGCCTGCGGTCGACCTCACCCCGTTGGCGACCAAGGTCGCCCGCAAGGCCACCAGCCCGATGGGCCGGCTCTTCGTCTGGACGCTCGCCGCGCTCTGGACAGTGCCCACCACGGGCCTCCTCATCTCGTCGTTCCGACCCGAGCAGGACATCAAGACCACCGGCTGGTGGACGTGGTTCACCGAGCCCAGCAACGTCACGTTGGAGAACTACTCGGGCGTGCTGGAGAACAAGGTCAACGGTCTGCCATTCAGCGACTTCTTCTGGAACACGGTTCGCATCGCCATCCCGGCGGCCATCATCCCCATCGTCATCGCTGCATTCGCGGCGTACGCGTTCTCGTGGATGAAGTTCAAGGGTCGCGACCTCATCTTCGTGTTGGTCGTCGGCCTCATGGTCGTTCCGTTGCAGATGTGCCTCATCCCGCTGCTGCAGTTCTTCGGCGGTAGTTACTTCCCCGATGCACTCGAAGGCGTCACCACCATCTGGATTGCTCACGCAATCTTCGGGATGCCGCTGGCCATATTCCTGCTGAAGAATTTCATCGGCTCGCTGCCCAGCGAAGTCATCGAGGCGGCTCGTGTCGATGGGGCTTCACATATGACCATCTTCATGAAGATCGTGCTGCCGCTTTCGGTGCCGGCCCTTGCCTCGTTGGCCATCTTCCAATTCTTGTGGGTCTGGAACGACCTGCTGGTTGCCAAGGTTTTCGGTGGCGGTGCCGAGAACCAACCAATGACATTCGCCTTGGTCGACATGGTCGGCAACAAGGGCAACGAGTGGCAACTGCTCACCGCCGGCGCGTTTGTCACGATGATCGTTCCGCTCATCGTGTTCCTGTCCTTGCAGCGTTATTTCGTCCGTGGCCTTCTGGCCGGAAGTGTGAAGGGGTAAGTCATGTCCACGCTCCGTATGAACAATCTTCAGAAGCGATACGACAATGGGTTCGAGGCCGTCCCCGGCCTCGACCTCGAGATCCACGACGGCGAGTTCCTCGTCCTTGTCGGGCCTTCTGGCTGCGGCAAGTCGACGGTGCTGCGCATGGTTGCCGGCCTCGAAGACATCAGCGGCGGCGACCTGCTGATCGACGACGTGGTCGTCAACGGCATGGGGCCACAGCAACGCGACATCGCCATGGTGTTCCAGAGCTATGCGCTGTACCCCAACATGACCGTGGCCGACAACATCGCGTTCGCGATGAAGTTGCGCAAGACCGACAAGGTGGAAATGGCTGCGAAGGTCGCCGAGGTGGCCGAACTGCTCGAGCTGACGGCGGTTCTCGACCGCAAGCCAGGGCAGCTGTCGGGTGGCCAGCGCCAGCGGGTGGCGATGGGTCGTGCCATCGTGCGCAACCCGAAGCTGTTCCTCATGGACGAGCCGCTGTCCAACCTCGACGCGAAGCTGCGAGTGCAGACACGCGCGGAGATCTCCAAGCTGCAGCGGCGCCTCGGTGTCACCACCATGTACGTCACGCACGACCAGATCGAAGCGATGACGATGGGCGATCGCGTCGCAGTGCTGCGGCGCGGCCTACTGATGCAGTGCGCCAGCCCGGCCGACCTCTACGAGTCTCCGGAGAACTTGTTCGTGGCCCAGTTCATCGGCTCTCCATCGATGAACGTCGTGCGCGGCTCGGTCTCCGTCAGCGACGACGCAATTCATCTTCGGGTCGGTGCACAGACCATCAGTCTCACCGGTGAGGCAGCTGCTCGCCTGCAAGGCCTGCGCAACTACGACGGCCGCGACATTGCGGTCGGCGTTCGCTCAGAGGCACTCGGCGGCGACGGCACCGCAGTCCTCGAGGTCAGCGTCGATCTGGTGGAAATGCTGGGGTCAGAGCTGCTTGTGCACTGCACCGTCGACGCTCCGTCGGTCCGCTCCATCGATAGCGGTGTCGAGATCTCCGATCAGCGTGAGTCGTCCATCGTTGCGTCGCTCGACCCCCGCCACCCTGTGAAAATTGGTGACAGAGTGGCACTCACCGTCGACACCCTGCGCATGCATGCGTTCGACCTCGAGACCGGCGCGGCAATCGGCCGTCAGTAATCACTGGCCGCTTCCGCTGTTACGCGCATGCTGAACTGAACTCATGCGCCTACAACTGGTGAAGGCTGCCGAGCACGGCAGCGTGGTCAACTGGCCGCTCGACGAACCGCTTTCCGAGTGGTCGATCGAGGGTATGCAGAAGGTTGCCGGGCTGCATCGCCATGTCGTGCGCATGGTCGAAGGCGAGATCTCGTACGTCGTCAAGGAGATACCCGACCTTCTGGCTGAGCGCGAATGGCGGTTGCTGCGCGAACTAGCGGAAGCCGGGCTGCCGACAGCCGAAGTGATCGGCGTGGTCACCGGCCGCGACGACGAAGCGGACGGCCTGCTGATTACGCGACACCTCGACTTCTCGCTCCCCTATCGCACGCTCCTCTCGGGCCGTGGACTGCGTATTCCGTACCTTGGCGAGCGGATGCTGGATGCGCTCGCCGGCTTGCTGGTGCGCCTGCATCTCGCCGGCTTCTATTGGGGTGATTGTTCGCTCTCCAATACGCTCTTTCGGCGCGACGCCGACGCACTGGCGGCGTACATCATCGACGTCGAAACTGGCGAGCGCCACGAGGAACTCAGCATCGGGCAACGTCGCCTCGACCTGCAGATCGCCACCGAAAACGTGCTCGGCGGTTTGATGGACCTGCAGATGGGCGGGCTGCTCGCGGAGGGCATCGACCCGGTGGAGACTGCCCTCGCGATCGAGCAGTCATACGATCGGCTGTGGCAGGAACTGACCGGCGTCGACGAGTTCAATGCCGACGAAACGTTCCGAGTTGACAAACGCCTTCGTCGACTGCACGACCTCGGGTTCGATGCCGCGGAACTGGAATTGGTGACGACGGTCGACGGCTCGCGCTTGCGGCTGGTTCCGCGCGTAGTCGAGCACGGCTTTCACGCGCAACGGTTGCGCTCCCTCACCGGGCTAGAGGCTGGAGAGAATCAGTCACGCCGGCTACTCAACGACATCAGTCGCTATCGGGCGGTTCTCGAACAGCGCGGCGGCCGCAAGGTACCCGAGGCCGTCGCCGCCGCTCGGTGGTTGGACGAGCGATTCGAGCGAGCACTCGCCGCCATCCCGCCGGAGATGTTCAGCAAGCTGGAGCCTGCCGAGCTGTATCACCAGGTGATCGAGCATCGGTGGTTCCTGTCAGAGCGCGCCGGTGGCGACGTCGGCTTGGACGAGACCGTCGCGTCGTATGTGGCCGACGTGCTAGCCAACGCCCCCGCCGAGCAGATCCTCACGCTCGACGAGTTGTAACCGATCCGTTCTCGGCGGCGAGGTCTAGGCCGCCGACTCGAACTGTGCCCAGACCTCATCGGCGGCGGGGTGTTCTTGCACCCGCGAATGCAGCAGGTTGCGCTGCACCTCGGCTGCAAGGGCCGGCTGCTCGACCGTCGCCCAGCGCACCAGGCCGCTCCAGAAGCGCTCGATGAGTTCGCTGCCGGCAATCGTGCCGCCATCGACCGTGCGGAACGCAACGCTCGCGCATTCACCGAGATATAGACACAACGAAGAGACGTGGATCTCTTCGTCGGTACGAATGCGCCCCACAATCTCGGCGGCTTCCTCGGCCTGCGCGCGACGATCGACGAACAGCTCGGGGGTACGCAGCAGAGCCTGCGTGTCGGCAAAGCCGATTTCGGCACGGAACTCGATGACGAGCAGATTCATCAGCAGCGACAACAGCCCTTCCACCTCGGGCGCCACTTCCGGCATCACCCTGATGCCGACTTCCGGACGGGCGATGTTGACCGGCGGCTCGACATCGGGGAATGCGTCGGGACCGAAGGCGAGGTCGCGAGCGACGAACCACATCTGGTCGTGCGCACCAATGGCCCCGTCGCCTGTGTCGCTGAAAGTGTCGGTGACGCCGCCTTCGTCCCACCCGTGCGCCTTCAGCAGACCCTTGCCGAGGTGGCCGATCGCCATCATCGAGATGTCGTCGACGATGTGCGGCGCAAGGGCGGGAAACTCGATCTCGGCCAGCAGGCGGCCGCGGGCCTCGATCTTGCCGGTGATGGTGAGCGAGTTCCAGAACGTCTGCCCCAACCCGTTGCGCAGCAACACGCGCGACTGCTCGACGGTGGGCAGCCGGGTACCGCCCAGCAGCGAGGAGTCGGCGTTCAACGGCTGACCTCCGCGCTCGATGAGGGCATGCGTCCAGGCTTCTAGTGCGGGAACACGGACCAAGGCTCGCGGTGGCTGGTAGCTGCCATCAGGGTGAAAGCCACCATGCATCCGTCGGCCAGCCACCACGTGTGGGGCCAGGTCGGGATGGTCGCGCATCAGTTCTTCCTCGGTGTACACCAGGGCCGTCATGGCTCAAGCGTACGCAGTGGTGGAGGGGCGGTGCGTTGCTGGACGGACGCAACGGGGGGCTGGGCCGTGGCGCACGGTAGCCTTTCAGCCCGATGAGCCAGCTCAAGAACCGCCTGCAAGCCCTGTC
The DNA here is from genome assembly GCA_031428795.1 of Ilumatobacteraceae bacterium. Classification (GTDB taxonomy): domain Bacteria; phylum Actinomycetota; class Acidimicrobiia; order Acidimicrobiales; family Ilumatobacteraceae; genus UBA668. Next base: position 6,829 of record JANOYI010000125.1, read on the forward strand.
GTTGCTCGATCGCGCATTCACCGCGATGACCGATGAGGAGCTTGCCACCCTCGTGGCCTCGCTGCCCGAAGACCACGTCGCCGCACTCGATGAATTGTGCGGTGCCCGTGAGGGCGGCTTCACTGATGTCGAAGCCCGTCTGCTCGCCGTGCGGGCCACGGCAGCCCGCGGTCGCATGAACGGTGGCCTCGAGCAGGTCGCCACACTGGTCACCGACCCGGCCCTGGCCAAGTGCATCGACGCACTCGGCGACAACTCAGAGAATCCGAACGAGGAGCAACTGCTGGAAGTCACGCCGGCACTCATCGAAGAGTTCGGGCTGGCCACCACACGGCTGATGCTCGCCTCGTCAGTCGCCGGCGAGGCCGCCGCTGCCGAAGTACTCACCCGGGTGCTGAAGCACGACGAGACGCTGGCGCTGCCGCCCGTCGAGCGCGTCGACGTAGAAGTGCTGCCCGCACGCACCGCCGACGAGGAGACGAAGGCCAAGCGCAAGGCTGCCAAGGAGAAGAAGCAAACCGAGGCCCGTCTGGCCCGCGAGCAACAACTCAAAGCCCGCCACCGCTAAACCCGGCGCCCCTGCGATTTACGTAAACACTGTCGAGGTGTGACCTGGGGCTGTGAGTTC
>JANOYI010000126.1:0-1770 GCA_031428795.1 Ilumatobacteraceae bacterium
GCACGTCAGCAGCGGCATCACCGCCGACACGTTCTTGAAGCGCACCGCGATCGCTCGAGCCGATGCGACGGCCCTGGCGCGGATGACTCCTTCCATTCTGGCGATGAGTGCGCACGAAGGGTTTCCCGCCCACGCCAACGCAGCCGAACAACGAGCGGGTAAGTGAGCGACATCACGGCAGAAACGCCGGAGGAGGGTCAGTTCCGTTGGAGAACCCAGGATGCCAGGCTTGCCGTTGTCGTTGCCCGAACGCGAGGAAATCCTTCTCGCGTTGATCGCCGATCGTGACGTGTCGTGGGCGGAACTCGCCCGGCGGGTGGGCCGCCATCCAACCACGATGGCTCGCGTAGTAGCCGCCAGCGGTGGCCGTCATGGCTATCGCCCGATCGTCGCGCAGCGCAGCGCGATTGACTTGCAGAAGCGCGGCCGCACCCGAGTGCTGGTGCTGGCGTGCATTCCGGTGACGCTGATCATGACGATCAGCATCCCCGAAGCGTTTCAGTCGACGGGCATCTGGTTCGGTGTGGCCTATCTCGGGGTGCAGTTGATGGTGCTCGGAATGCAGGGAGCAGTAGCGATGGCCGACCCAGCGGAACGTGTGCTGTGCATTGCGGCAGCGCTCGCCGCCGCGGGCGCGTGGTTGCCCGGACTCGTCGTTGTCGTCGGTGTCGCAGTACTTCTCGGCGTCATGCAGGCGGTCACCTGGCGGCGCTTCCAACGCGGCGCACTGGCGCACGTCATCGCCGGGCACTAGCGCGCAGAGCGATCCAGCGTCTCTCGCACGCGGCCTTGCCCCGGCGTCAGCACGCTCGCAGACCCGACGATTTCGGCAACGCTTCGCACGCAACTACAGGCACGCGTCACACGAAGCGCTGCTGTGGTCGCTGACCTGCGCTGACGCGGATGTTACCCACCGTTCACCGTCACGTGAGCCGATTCTTGCCAATTGTTCCCTTGTGAAACGCGCGAATGAGGATTAGGTTCTGGTATTGCGGGCGCAAAGGTCCTTGACCGTTGCCGCCCGATGGGAGCTGGCCTTCGGGCCGAACAAAGGGGATGATCATGGTCGGTCGAGGGCCTGGTTTCACGCGTACCGTTGCAGGTTTTATTGTCACCACGTGGGTGATGATCAGCACTGTTGCGATCGCTCCGTCAGTGGTGCGCGCCTCCTCGCCTGAGGAGGATTTGGTCGCGGCTGGCCTCGAGCAGTTGATGTCGTCGCTCACCGGGCTCGACAGTCTTGACGAGCTGGCAAGCGCACTGCCGTTCAGTTCGCTGCTTCCCACCGGCAACGACGGCCTCGACCTCGGCGACGCATTCACCGCCATCGAGACGGCCATCTCCGGTGTCGCCGACAAGACAGCGGCGAATGTCGAGGGGGCACTGAACGGCCTCGACGGCACGACCGTCGGCGGCGTCCTTCTCAACGTGGATGCATCGGTCTCGTCGTCACAGGTCACCTTCAACGTGTTGAAGCTCAGCCGCACCATCGGCACCCCGCTCAACTTCGTATCGGGCGACGCAACGAACCCTGACACCTTCAACCTCGCCGGTGGTTCGCTCGACATCGACCTCGCCCTCACGGCTGCCGACGTCGGCAGTCCGTTGGTGCTCACGCTCGACGGCGCCACCAACGTCTTCTTCATCTCCACAGGCGACACCAACCCACCGAATATTCGATTCACTGCCGACGTCGCTCTTGATGCCTCGCCGATTGCGGTCACGCTTGGCATCATCGATGTCAGCGCCGCGGGCATCGTCGATGCCAGC
>JANOYI010000127.1:0-1621 GCA_031428795.1 Ilumatobacteraceae bacterium
CGATGTCGCGCACCGCTACTTCGCAACGCCCGCACGCAGCTTCATCGTCGCCGACACACCGGGCCACGCGCAGTACACGCGCAACATGGTCACCGGCGCGTCCACCTCTGACGTTGCCATCGTGTTGGTCGACGCCCGCCATGGTGTGGTCGACCAGACCCGGCGGCACGCGCTCATCGCAGCCTTGCTCGGCGTCGAGGCAATCATCGTCGCTGTCAACAAGATGGACCTCGTGGAGTGGGCAGAGTCAGAGTTCATCCGCATCTCCGAAGAGGTGCGGACCTTCGTCGATGCGCTCCCCCATCACGTGCCCGTATCTGCGATCCCGATGTCGGCGCTGTTGGGCGACAACGTGGTCGACGGCTCGCAGCACATGCCCTGGTACGACGGTCCGCCGTTGCTCGAGTTCTTGGAGAACTTCGACGCGACATTGTCTGAGCTGCCCGGCGCACGTGTGCACGTCCAGCGAGTGATTCGTCCGCAGGGTGGCCCGCAGGCCGACTTCCGCGGCTACGCAGGCGTCGTGGCCGCTGGCACGCTCACACCAGGGGCGGCCATCACGGTCTTGCCGAGCGGACGCACCAGCACCGTCGCCGCGGTGCACCGTTGGGGTGCGCGGGTTCCATCGGCCGACCCCGGCCACGCGGTTGTCGTGGAACTCACCGACGACGTCGACGTGGCTCGTGGCGATGTCCTCGTGGTCAGTGATGCAGCAGTGCCGCCCATCGTCACCGAAGACATCGTCGTCGATATCTGCTGGATGATCGACCAGCCACTGATTGCCGGCAGCCGGCACTGGTTCAAGCACGGCTCGCGCACCGGTCACGCAACGGTCACCGCCATCGAGCACCGCTACGACCCGGTCTCGCCCGATCATGAGCCCGCCGACCAGTTGGTGCTCAACGACATCGGCCGCGTTCACCTGCGTCTCGGCGAGCCAATCGTTGCCGACATCTACGCACATCACGCTGAAGGTGGGCGCCTGATTCTGATCGACGCCGCCACCAACACCACCGCCGGCGCAGCCATGATCGCCGCCGTGAACCCGACTTCGCCATCCTGACGATGACGGGCGAGCCGTTCAGGGGCACGGTCGCTCTCGTCGGGGCTGGCCCCGGCGACCCCGAGCTGTTGACGGTCCGTGCAGCACGCCTGCTGGCCGAGGCCGAGGTGGTCGTCTACGACGCGCTGGTGAGCGACGACGTGATGGCGCTCATCTCACCGACCGCCGAGCTGGTGGACGTGGGCAAGCGACCCGGCCAGGGCGTGGCACAGGACCAGATCAACGCAGTGCTGGTCCGCTACGCCGAACAGGGGAAGCGGGTCGTGCGTCTGAAGGGTGGCGACCCGTTCGTGTTCGGCCGCGGCGGCGAGGAGGCTGTGGCGCTCGCAGCTATTGGTGTGCGGTGCGAGGTTGTTCCTGGCATCACGTCGTCAATCGCGGCACCCGCAGCGGCCGGTGTGCCGGTCACGTTCCGGGGAATGGCGGCGTCGTTCACCGTCGTCACCGGCCATCGTCAGCGCGGTGAAACGCCCGTCAACTGGGCAGCGCTCGCACAGGCCGGTGGCACCATCGTGGTCCTGATGGGCGTGGCCCATCGTGGCGAGATTGCCGACGAAC
>JANOYI010000128.1:0-15936 GCA_031428795.1 Ilumatobacteraceae bacterium
AGCGCCAGGTTGGTTTCGCCATCGCCGTATCGTCGGCTGGCCTTGACGACTGCCTGCAGTTGATCCTCGAACACGGTCTTCGTGTCGTGCAACAGACGGCCGATGAGCGTGCTTTTACCGTCGTCAACCGAACCAGCTGTCGCTATCCGCAGCGTTGGCCTCGTCGCCAATGAGGTCATCATCAGAAGTACACCGTCGTCATCAGAAATACCCTTCGCGCTTGCGGTCTTCCATCGCGGACTCGCTGAATGTGTCGTCGGCTCGCGTTGCACCACGCTCGGTAATGCGGGCGGCGGCGACCTCGGCCAGCACGTCGTCGATGGTGGCAGCCGTGGATGCAACTGCGCCGGTGCAGCTGGCATCGCCAACGGTGCGGTAGCGAACGACTGCGTCGATGGGCTGCTCGCCTGGTTCCAGCACCACGGGGCCGCCGACGGACAGCAGCATTCCGTCGCGCTCGACGACCGTGCGGGTGTGGCTGAAATAGATGTCGGGCAACGGCACGTCATGGCGAGCGATGTATTGCCAGATGTCGAGCTCGGTCCAGTTCGACAGCGGGAAGGCGCGCAAGTGCTCGCCCTTGCGAATGCGCGGGTTCAGCAGCGCCCACGGCTCGGGCCGCTGTGCTCTTGGATCCCAACGGCCCTGACGATCGCGGAAGCTGAGAATGCGCTCCTTTGCACGTGCCTTGTCCTCGTCGCGGCGGCCGCCACCAAACGCAGCGTCGAACCCGTGCTGCGCAATGGCGTCGAGCAGCGTGACGGACTGCAGCCGGTTGCGGCTCGCGCGAGGGCCGGTGTCTTCGACAGCCCGGCCGCTGTCGATGGACTCTTGGACGCTGGCGACGACAAGGCGCACGTCCCAGTCCTTGACCAGCGCATCGCGGTAGGCGATCACCTCGTCGAAGTTGTGGCCGGTGTCGACGTGCATCGCGGGAAACGGCAGCCGTGCCGGCGCGAACGCAAGCGCGGCGAGGTGCAACAGCACCGCACTGTCCTTGCCGCCGCTGAACAGCAGCACCGGATTCTCGCACTCAGTGGCCACCTCGCGGATGATGGTGATCGCTTCATCGGTGAGCGCATCGAGGTGCGCGGCGGAGATCAGTTCCGTGCTCATACGTGCAACCCACATTCTGTTTTGGCGTTGCCGCTCCAGCGGCCTGCGCGCTTGTCGTCACCGGGAGCAGTCGGCCGGGTGCATGGCCAGCAGCCAATGCTGAAGTAGCCCTTGTCGAGCAACGGGTGCACCGGCAGGTCGTGCAGTCGCACGTAGAGCGCCATGTCATCGTCGCTGAGTGCAGCGAGAGGGTTGACCTTGACCAGGCCGCGACCGATGTCGTAGGCGGCAATGGGCGCATCGGCGCGAGTGGGCCCGTCGGCGCGACGGATGCCGGTGAGCCACGCTTGCTTGCCTGCGATGGCACGATTCAACGGCTCAACCTTGCGCACATTGCAGCAGGCCTCGAGGTCGGTCTGCCACAGGTTGTCGGGCACGATCTCGGGCAGCGGGCGAACCACGCACAGGTTGAGATCGAGCTTCTTGGTCAGCTCGTCGACCAACCACTGGGTTTCGGCGAAGAGGTACTGCGTGTCCAACAATGTGATTTCGATACCCGGCACGGCGGTGGCGGCGACGTGCACAAGTACCGCGTCTTCGAAGCTGGCGGTGACCACCAAATTGTCCACCCCGAAGGCGTCGGCAGCCCAACGAACGACGTCGGCCGGGTGGGAAGTGTCGAGGGAGGAGGGGATTGCGATCGACATGAATCCTCTTTCTACCGCCATTCCCGACTATTCAGATCAGAATTATGGATTTCATTCCCTGTAGGCTCCGTCCATGGCCTTCCCCTACCCGGTTTTCCTTGATCTGCAAGGCGTTGAGGCGTTGGTCGTCGGCGGCGGGGTCATCGCTTTCCGCAAGGCAACTGGGCTTGTCGAGGCCGGCGCCGTCGTCACCGTGGTGGCGCCTGAGATAGTGCCCGAGCTGGTGGAGCTGGTCGCCCATGTCCAACGTCGCGGGTACGCGGTGGGCGAGGCTGCCGACTATCAACTCGTGATCACGGCCACCAACGATGCCACCATCAACGCCCAGGTCGCGAACGACGCACGGTCGGCCAAGGTGTGGGCCAACAGTGCTGACGACCCGCAGAACTGCTCGTTCATTTTGCCGGCCCTGGCTCGGCGGGGTCTGGTGACGGTGGCAGTGAGCACCGGCGGCGCCAGCCCTGCGCTCGCCGGCACGGTTCGGTCTCGCATCGTAGAACAGATACTCACACCTCAGGTCGAGGCTGCGGCGGTAGAACTCGCCCGTCAGAGGGCAGAGATTCACGCAGCGGGCGGCAGCACCGAGTTGGTCGAGTGGGGCGACCGAGTGCGTGAGGCGCTGGGCGACGAACTCAACTGATCCCGTCGTCAGGTAGTCCCGTCGTCAGGTGATGGTGTCGTCAGGTGATGGTGAGAGACGAGTTCATGTTGGTGTGCCCGGGAATCTCGCACACAACGCGGTACTCGCCGGGAGCGATGGTGAGCTCGACGGTGGCGCTGGAGCCGCTCTTGGCGATGTCGATCAGCTTGCCGACGTCCTTGCCGTCCTTGTCCAACACCTGCAGGTTGTGCGGCAACGTGCTGTCGTTGGCGGTGAACAAGGTGATGGAGCCGTCAGTTGCGGTGGCCGTGTAGGCGCTTGCGTTCCAGGCAATGCCGTCGACGGCCCGAACTTCAACGTCGACACTTGCGGGGGCTGTGCCGCTGGCGGCACGCTCGCCTCCACACGCGGCGAATGCCAGGAGTGCGACGGCAACAACGGGGGTCAAAAACCGAGTCTTCATAGTCGGAATTCTAGAAGTTTTGGCTTCGGAAATACAACTCATGCGGGGCTTCCATTTCAGGTCACGTCGAAGGGTGTGTTCGCAAGTACCATCACCGGCGATGACTACCACCGAATCCTCGGCCGGGAAGTTCGGCGCGAACTCCTGGCTCGTCGAGGAAATGTACGAGCAGTTCCGCTCCGATCCCGACTCCGTCAGCGTGACCTGGCAGGAGTTCTTCGAGGACTACAAGACGATTTCGCCGTCTCCGGCTCCCAGCGCCCCAGTCGCTCCGGTCGCGGTAGTTCCCGCACCAATCGCCGCAACGGCGCCGGCTGCCGGCGCGGTTGCGCCGGTCGTCGCGCCCGCAGCGGTCGCGTCTTCGACTGCAACGCAGCCCACCGCAGAACTCGGCGAGCCCATTCGCGGCGCGGGTGTCGCCATCGCCAACAACATGGAACGCAGCCTGACGGTGCCCACCGCCACCAGCTTCCGCAATGTGCCGGCCAAGCTGCTCGAGGTCAACCGCTCGGTCATCAATGGGTACCGCAGTCGTACGGGGCAGGGCAAGGTCAGCTTCACTCACCTCATCGGATATGCCATCGTGCGCGCCATTGCCGACGCCGTTCCGAACATGAACAACTCGTTCACGGCGGGCGCCGACGGCAAGCCGCGCATCGTCCGCAACGAGCATGTCAGCATGGGGCTGGCGGTCGATGTCAGCAAGGCCGACGGCAGCCGCACTCTTGTCGTTCCTGTTTTGCGCGACGCCGACGCACAGGATTTCGCCGGCTTCCTGGCCGCGTACGAAGACCTCATCCGCAAAGTGAAGAGCAACAAACTGACGGTCAGCGACTTCCAGGGTGCCACCATCTCGCTCACCAACCCAGGCACCATCGGCACGGTTCAAAGCGTGCCGCGGTTGATGCCCGGCCAGGGTGTCATCGTCGGTGTCGGCACCATCGACTACCCGGCGGAGTTTCAGGGCGCCGACCAAAGCACGCTCGGTTCGCTGGGCGTCAGCAAGGTCGTCACCATCACCAGTACGTACGACCACCGCATCGTGCAGGGCGCCGAGAGCGGCATGTTCCTCAAGCGCGTGCATGAGCTGCTGCTGGGCGAGCACGGCTTCTACGACGACGTCTTCACCAGTCTCGGTGTGCCGTACGAGGCAGTGCAGTGGCACGTCGACCAGAACCCGGTCAATCGTGAAGATGCCATGCTGCACAAGCAGATGCAGGTGGCCACGCTCATTCGCGTGCACCGCGTTCGCGGCCACCTGATCGCGGATCTCGACCCGTTGCGCTGGAAGCAGCCACACATGCCGCCCGAGCTCGACCCGGCCACCTACGGCCTCACCATCTGGGACCTCGATCGCGAGTTCCTCACTGGCGGTGTCGGCGGCACAGAGAAGTTGAAGCTCGGTGATCTGCTGCACGTGTTGCGCGACGCGTACTGCCGCACCATCGGCGTTGAGTACATGCACATTCAGGACTTCGCCGAGCAGCGCTGGATTCAGAGCAAGCTCGAGGGCGCCACGTACGAGCTGGACAAGGACCGTAAGCGCCGCATCGTCGAGCGCCTCAATGCCGCCGAGGCGTTCGAGAAGTTCCTCGCCACCAAGTACGTCGGCACCAAGCGTTTCGGTCTCGAAGGCGCCGAGAGCGCCATCCCGATTCTCGATCAGGTGCTGACGATGGCAGCCACCGGTGGCATGGACTCAGCGGTGTTGGGCATGGCCCACCGCGGTCGGCTGAACGTACTCGCCAACGTGATCGGCAAGAGCTACGACCAGATCTTCAAGGAGTTCGAGGGCCACGTCGACCCCAGCTCCGTGCAGGGCTCGGGCGACGTCAAGTACCACCTCGGTGCCACCGGTACGTACGCCGGCCCCAACGGCGAGTCCATTCGCCTGGAACTTGCTGCCAACCCCAGCCACCTCGAGACAGTCGACCCCATCGTCTTGGGCACCGTGCGTGCGATTCAAGACAACATCGACCCGCCAGGCTCGTTCCCGTCGCTGGCTGTCCTGATTCATGGCGATGCCGCCTTCGCCGGCCAGGGCATCGTGGCCGAGTGCCTCGCGATGAGCGACATCGCCGGGTACCGCGTTGGCGGCACCATCCACCTCATCATCAACAACCAGATCGGGTTCACCACCAGCCCGCAGCACTCGCGCAGTTCGCTGTACTGCAGCGATGTCGCCAAGACGGTGCAGGCGCCCATCTTCCACGTCAACGGCGACGACCCGGAGGCATGCGTTCGTGTTGCCGAGTTGGCGTTCGAGTACCGCCAGCGGTTCCACAAAGACGTCGTCATCGACATGGTCTGCTACCGCCGATTTGGCCACAACGAAGGCGACGACCCCAGCTACACCCAGCCGCTGATGTACAAGGCAATCGCCGAGCATCGCAGTGTTCGCAAGCTCTACGTCGAGGCGTTGGTCAAGCGTGGCGAACTGTCGGTCGAAGAGGCCGAGGGTGCCCTCGCCGATTTCCACACCAAGCTGCAGTCAGCGCTCGACGAGACCCGCTCTCACGCTCCCGACCCGGTGAAGGCCGCCAAGCCGCCAAAGCCGGTTGGTGTCCGCCCGCACACCGAGACCGGTGTCGATCGCGCAGCGCTCGACGCGATCTTCAATCACTTCACCGAGTACCCCGAAGGCTTCACGCCGCACCCAAAGCTTGCTCGCCAGTTCGAGACCCGTTCGAAGATGTACCACGAGCAAGGCGAGATGGAGTGGTCGACGGCCGAGCTGCTTGCAATGGGTTCGCTCGTCGCTGAGGGCACTCCGGTGCGCCTCGCCGGTGAAGACAGCCGTCGCGGCACGTTCAGCCAACGACATGCCGCGCTGATCGACTTCGAGAACGAGCAGCCGTGGGTTCCGATCGCGACGTTGCCCGGCAAGGCCGCCAACTTCTGGGTGTATGACAGCCTGCTCAGCGAGTACGCCGCCGTCGGTTTCGAGTACGGGTACGCGCACGAGAACCACGAGGCGCTAGTTCTCTGGGAAGCCCAGTTCGGCGACTTCGTCAACGGCGCGCAGATCATCATCGACCAATATCTGGTGGCCGCTGAAGACAAGTGGGGCCAGCAGAATGGGCTGGTGCTGCTGCTGCCGCACGGCTTCGAAGGCCAAGGCCCCGAGCACAGCTCTGCTCGTATCGAACGCTTCCTCACCTTGTGCGCCGACGACAACATCCAGGTGTGTAATGCAACGACGGCTGCGCAGTACTTCCACCTCCTGCGACGCCAGGTGCGCCGCGAGTTCCGCAAGCCGCTCGTGCTGTTCACCCCGAAGGCGCCCCTGCGCATGAAGGAAAGCCGTTCGAGGATCGAAGACCTGACCACTGGTTCATTCCAGGAGGTGCTCGACGACCCGTTCGTGGCCGACCCCAATGCTGTAACACGTGTGGTGTTCTGCAGCGGCAAGGTGGCGTGGGACGCGATGAACGAACGCACGAAGCGCAATGCGCCGGTGGCAGTGGTGCGTGTCGAGCAGCTGTACCCGTTCCCTGGCGATCAGATGCGTGCCGTCCTGCAGCGCTACCCCAACGCCAAGCAGTTGGTGTGGTTGCAGGAAGAGCCCGACAACATGGGTCCGTGGCGCTTCGTCGAAGCCAGGTTCTGGCGGGTGAAGGAGCAGGGCTACGACCTGCGTTCGGTGTGCCGCATCGGTAGCGGCAGCCCGGCAACCGGCAGCAAAGCCATCCACGACCAAGAACTGGTCGACCTCATGGACGAAACCTTCCAAGACCTCTAGTTGCGGAGCGGTCCGAGCCGCTTGCAGCGTGAGGCGGATTCAGCGTGCCGTGAGCCGTTGCACGATCGGGGCGAACTCGCGGGCCCGGTCCGCCTGAAGTACGTGGTACGAGTACCCCCATCGTTCGCGACGATGATGGAGACGGTCCTCGAACCGTCGCGTGTTCGATCAAGCGGCTGACGCGGATGCCGGGCGCGTCCATGACGGCTGTGGCCATGGCAGTGATCGGGCCATATCCCTCGTGAAAGTGGTCGGGCACGAACAGTGTGGAGTAGCCGAGGGCTTCCACCTCCTTGGCCGAGTCGGTCCACGACATTCCGTCGAATGGCGCCATCATCTCGACGCCAAACCGGAACGACTGGGTCACTGCGGCCCGACCTCGTGCATTGCGTCGAGGCGATCGAACAGACCGACACGGAGCCGGTCGCTGTCCATTGTGCGACCGCCCGCGCCGTACATCGCGCCGCTCTTCGGCATCGCCGACGGCGGATTCTTGGCGTACTCGACGGCGGCAGCGAGATCGGTTGCGAAGGCGTCGGCAACGCCCTCCTGTGTGTTGGGGCGCGTGATACAGAAGTGGAGTGCCGGTGGACGCTGTAAGCCGTTCATTCGCCAACCGCGGTCGGCGAGACCGTCGTTGACGTGGAAGATGTCGATCCCGCTCTCCGGGCTGGCTTTGAAGGCGACGTTGAACAGAGAGTCACCGATCAACTCCAGTTCCGGGTGCTCACGCACGGCGGCTTTGATTGCGCCGGCTGTGCGGAAAATGTCGGCTGCAATTGCTCGATAGCCAGCTTTGCCCATGTGCAGCATCGAAGCCCACGTAGCGGCAATCAGTCCGCCACTCCGGCTGCCGCCCATGCTGGGAGACGAATACATTCCGCCAGGCCATCCCTCCTGCAGGAAGTACTGCTCGCGTCGCAGCGACTTCGGCTTGAACAGCAGAACGGAGCTGCCCTTGAGCGCGTAACCGTACTTGTGTGTGTCGGCCGAGATCGATGTGACACCGGGGACACGAAAGTCGAACGGCGGCAACGGATAGCCGAGATCTTCAGCCCATGCGATGATGAAACCGCCGAGGCATCCATCCACGTGCAGCCCAATGCCGTGTTCGAGTGCCAGTTGACCGAGGGCGGGAATTGGGTCGATGAGACCATGGGGGTACGTGCCTGCCGACCCTATGAGGGCGACGGTGTTCGGTCCGATGTGGTCGCGCACGAAATCGAGATCGACCACGTACTGGTCCGTGACCGGAGCCTTGATGACCTTGATCCCGAAGTAGTGGAACGCCTTGTCAAGTGCGGGGTGAGCCGTGACTGGCATGATCACTTCCGGATCCTCGATGCCCTTCACGTTGCGACCCCACTCGCGGTAGGTGAGCATGGCGGTCACCAGGCTCTCGGTGCCCCCAGACGTGATGAGGCCACCAACGCCATCGGGGCCGTCGATGTCCCCGTGCAACATGCCGGCCGTCATCGCAATGATCTCGGCCTCCATCTTTGTTGCGCTCGGGTACATGTCACGCTGCAGCACATTTGAGTGCGCGTAGAACGCGTAGGCCTCGACGAGAAACGCGTAGTGGTCGTGGTCGCCGCTGTAGATGCTGCCGCTCACGCGGCCGCTGTCGCCCTTGAAGTCCTCCTCGGTCGACATCTCACGCAACTCGCGCAAGATTTCGTCGCGGCTGACGCCGTGCTCGGGTATTTCCGAGTGCACGTCGTATCGATCGGCGTATGGATGCAGAGGGGAGACCGGCTTGCTGGTGGTCTCGGGGCTGATACTCATTGTGGAACCTCAGTGTCCTTGAATTGAGAGCGTGTGGATGAATTGAGAGAGTGTCTATGAATTGAGCGCGTCGTAGAACGGTGCGGAGCGGGCGTGGAAGTCAATGAACTGGGGGAGCAGCCGCTGGTAGATGCCGTGGGCTGCTTGGTCTGGATGATGCAACTCGGCGGTGGGCAACATCGCCCTGCTGGTGTCGAGCGTGATCCGACCGTCTGCGATCATTGCGACGAGCGCGGCTCCGCGAGCGTTGGTGGTCGAGGGATCGGCGAGGCGACGTACCGGCGTGCCACAACAGTCGGCAAGGGTCTGACCCCACATCGGCGAGCTCGCCCCTCCGCCACCAAAGCCGATCTCGCCGTATGTGCTTCCAGCGAGGGCCGAGAAGTGCGGCAACAGCCACGCGGCGTTGAGTGCGACGCCTTCGACCACGGCCCTCGCCATGTCGCTGCGGTTGCTGCCCAGACTGATGTTCACGAATGCTGCGCGAGTGCGGCTGTGGTAACTGGGGGCCAGCGAGCCGATCAGCCATGGCAGGAACATGACCCCGTGCGCACCGCAGGGCGCTGAGGCGGCAGCCGCAAGCACTCGCTCAAATGCGTCAGGTGGCGCAGCCTCACCGAGACCGTCGTTCGGATAGATGATGTTGTTCACCAGCACGTCCAGCGCCTTGCCACCAACGCCATTCTCCGCCACCAAGAAGTAGCTGCCAGCGAGTGGGCTGGGCGCCGAAGTGAGGCCGTGTGCATGGTCGTGCCGCTTGTCGGGAAGGTGGGTTGCCATCACGGTTGTGGTGCCGATGATGAGGCCGCAGCGGCTGCTGTCGGTGGCGCCAGTACCAATGGCGGAGGTCACCGAGTCGATCGTGGCGTCGGCAACCATGGCGTGGGCGGAAATACCCAGGTGCTCCGCTGCGTGTGCGGTGATGGTGCCACGGGGGTCGCCCATCGGAACCAGATACGGCAGCTTGTTGGCATCGAGTAGCGACATGGCCAAGAGTTCGTCGCTGTACTTCGTCGAACCCCAGACGCGGTTGTCGACGGACAGCATCGGGAACATCGTGTTCTGCGTCGCAGTGACGCGTCCCGTCAACCTGGCTGCGATGGCGTCCATTGGCTCGACGAACGCGGCGGCTGCCGCGTACACGTCGGGCCACAGGTCACGTATGACACCGATGTGGCCGATGTCGTCGTTGCCCGACGGTGCCATGCCGTGCAATTCAATCCAGCGATCACGGTTCGCGGAAGTGGCAATGGCGGGATGGTGGCGGCGCCCACGGCCATCCATCCACATGATGGTGTTGGCGAGCGGCACCCCGACGCTGTCCACCGCGACTGTCGACGTGTACTGACTGGTGACAGCCACGGTTCCGATATCTGCGGGTCCAAGCCCGGACTTGGGAATTGCCTGTCGGCTGCAACGGCCAATCGCCGCCCACCACCCGTTCGCGTCCTGCTCCACGCCGCCATCGTCGGTGAAGATCAGCGGCAGCACCTCGCCGGCGCTCGCCAACACCCGCCCGTTGGCATCGATGATGGCGACCTTCACGCCTGTGCTGCCCAGGTCGATCGCAAGTACAGCACTTCCGGAAACACTCATCTCTCCGCCCATCCGAGTGTGATGCCCAGGTCAGCGATGGCTTGGGCGGCGCTGGTGACTTTGATGGTGGTCATGCCCATTGCGGCGGCTGGCTTCAAATTGATGCCCAGGTCGTCGAGGAAGACGCACTCGTCTGGCCGCACGTCGAGTAGCTCACAGGCGATCTCGTAGAAGCGAGGCTCGGGTTTGCGGCAACCCACCTTGCTGCTCTCAACGACTGCATCGAAGCGGGCCATGATGTCGCCGACCTCGCGCGACCGATCGTCGTCGGCGTGCGAGCCGGTGACGTTGTTGGTGAGACACGCTGTCAGGTAGCCGGCAGCCTTCACTCGATCGAGCAGGGCCACCATCTCGGGGCGAACGTCACCAGACAGCAGACCCAGTACGGCTGCGCCCAGCACCCTGTGGCCGAGGGCCTCGGACTCGTCGGCGAACAATGCATCGAACTCGACACCACCCACGTCGCTGCGCTCCAGCTTGGCCCACGCGTTGTCGTGCGGGTTGGTGGCGTTGACAGAGCGGATGAAATCAGCGGGCAGACCGTGCGCGGCTTCGAAGTGGTTGAAGGCTTCGAACGGGCTGCTCAGGATGACTCCGCCGAAATCCCAGAGGACGGCTTTCTTCATGCAGCCTTTCTAGATCACGGCATCGTAGGCTGACCGAGTTATGCCACATCATGTCGTCGTCGACGGATCGAACCTCGCCACCGAGGGCCGTACCGCCCCAAGTCTCAAGCAGCTCAACGAAGCGGTTCTCGCCTACATGGCGGAGGACCCGACGGCATTGATCACGGTGGTGGTCGACGCCACTTTCGGGCACCGCATCGACGCCAAAGAGACCGCCGAGTTTGACGAGGCAGTCAGCAATAACGAACTGGTAGCGCCACCGGCGGGGGCCATCGGACGCGGCGACGCGTTCGTGCTCAGCATTGCCCACAAGGTGAATGCCGACATTCTCACCAACGACAGCTACCAGGAGTTCCACGCGCAGTACGACTGGCTGTTCGACGAGGGCCGCCTCATCGGTGGCAAGCCTGTGCCCCATATCGGTTGGGTATTCGTCAAGCGATTGCCCGTTCGTGGCCCGATGAGTCGCAAAGTGACCTCCGAGGCCAAGCGCAAGGGATCCACCGTCGGCGTCGGTTCCGGCCGTGGTCGTGGCCGTTCAGCGGCTGATGATGGCACGGTGCGCGTTGGCAGCCCGGAAGCCAGCATGCCGATGCCCGTGCCGAAGTCGCCCCCACCGCGCGCTGCAGCGAAGGTCGCCGCCGTTGCCGAGGTTCCCGCAAAGGCGGGACGTGGCCGTGGTGGTCGCGGTCGTAGCGGCGACGCCGTAGAGCGTGCGCCGAAGGCCGCAGCCGTTGCGGCTCCCGCGACCGCGCCTGCCGGTGGTGGTGGACACACGGTGAACGATCTGTTGTCGTTCCTGACGTTCGTGGAGCGTCATCCAGCGGGTACCAGCGTGAACGCAATCGTCGATCACTATTCGTCGCACGGCGCGTACGTTCGCATCGGCGACATGGTCGGGTACGTGCCGCTGCGGCTGATGGCTGAGCCAGTGCCGCGCAGCGCACGCGAGTTCATGAAGGTTGGCGAGTCAGTCACGCTGATCGTGGAGAGCTTTGTGCCCACCAAACGCAGCGTCGATCTGGCCGTCCCGGGGATGGGCACCGCCAAGCAGCTCGGTGAGGCCGCCCCGGCGAGAGCAGCGAAGGTTGCCAAATCGGCCAAGCGTGCCCCGAAGGCCGCCGCGTTTGATGAAGCTGTTCCCGTTGCGTCCAAGGCCGCCGCGAAGCCCGCCAAGGTGACGGCAAAGAAGCCCGCCACCGCATCATCCGAGAAGCCTGCAGCTTCCAGGGCCGCCAAGCAGCCGGTCGCTGCCCCGGCCAAGCCAGCCCCGGCCAAGCCAGCCCCGGCCAAGCCAGCGCCGACCAAGCCAGCGCCGACCAAGCCAGCCGTCAAGAATTCAGCGCCAGTCAAGAAGGCAGCATCCGCCAAGAGTGCAGCACCCGCCAAGAGTGCAGCAGCCAGCAAGCCTGGCCCGGTTGCGAAAGCCAAGCCAGCGGCGAGGGCCACTGCGCCGGCGAAGGCTGCCGCAGCAAAGCCTGAAGCGGCCAGGAAGGCGGCTTCCAAGAAGGCCGCCGCCTCGCTGCCCGCGAACACTGCAGCAGCGCCAGCGCCGCGGCGTGGGCGCACCAAGCCCTGATTGGCTACCGTCGAGCCGTGCGCATTGCTACCTGGAACGTCAACTCGCTGAAGGCCCGTCTCCCTCGTGTGGAGGAATGGCTGGCTGACGTGCAGCCCGACGTGCTGTGCATGCAGGAGACCAAACTGGCCGACGATGCGTTTCCTGCGCTGACCTTCGCCGCGCTCGGCTATGAGTGCGCTCATCACGGGCAGGGCCAATGGAATGGGGTTGCAATCCTGTCGAAGGTCGGGCTCACCGATGTGGTGTCCAACTTCGCCGACGGCGGCGACCCAGACCCCGACGCACGCATCATCACCGCTGTCTGCGACGGCGTGCGGATCAGCAGCGTCTATGTGCCAAATGGTCGCTCGCTCGACCACGAGCACTATCAGTACAAGCTGCGCTGGATGGCTCAGCTGCGCCGACACGTTGCAGCGCTCAGCTCGCCCGACGAGCAAGTGGTGGTCACCGGCGACTTCAACATTGCGCCCACCGACCTCGATGTCTACGACCCGAAGAAGCTTGTCGGTGCCACACACGTCAGCGAGCCCGAGCGAGCGGAACTCGCCGCTCTTGAAGCGTGGGGTTTCACCGATCTGTTCCGACAGCATCACCCCGACGGCAAGTTGTTCAGCTGGTGGGACTACCGGGCCGGCGACTTCCACCAGGGTCGCGGCATGCGCATCGACCTCGTGCTCGGCACTGCGTCGGTGGCCTCTCGGTGCGAATTCGCGATCGTCGACCGCAATGCACGCAAGGGCACCTTGCCGTCGGATCATGCCCCGGTCATCGTGGACCTCGCATGAGGATGACCGACGGTCAAGCCGACCGGTTGGCCGGCGATTCGCGCGCGGAGTTGGCCACGGCGTGTCGGATGATCATCGATGAACTCGCATCCAGTACGGCTCGATCCGAGGCGTTTGCCAACGCTCGAGACCTGGTGCAGGACGCCGTCGCCATTCTCGCTGCGGCCGACCACGGGCGCGCCTATGACGGTGGTGAGGGCTCGCTGGCCGACTACCAGGAACACATGTTCATCGACCACAGTCCGCTGGTCGGGCCGCTGAACCCCCTGGCTGCGCCGATTGCAATCTCCTTCGACGAGATGACGGTCATCGGCGAAGTCACCTTTGGTGCTGCCTATGAAGGCCCTCCAGGCTGCGTGCACGGCGGATTCATCGCCGCTGGATTCGACGAGGTTCTGGGAATCGCTCAGGGCATGTCGGGCAGGCCGGGAATGACCGCGCGACTGACTGTGCAATACCGCTCGCCGTCGCCGCTGCTGCAGCCGTTGCGGTTCATCGGGTTCATCGACAACATCGACGGCCGCAAGATCTTCACCAGGGGCGAGCTGCGCACATTGGCTGACGACAGGCTGTGTGCGGAGGCCGAAGCGTTGTTCATCTCCATGAAGCCGGAGTTCTTCCAGCGAATGGTCAGCGAGCGGATCGAGCCGTGACTGGGAACGAGCCCTCACCGACACGTTCTGGCAGCGGTCGTAAGCGCTGCGCGGCGGTCTCGGTGATGCCGAGACGATGCGCCAACTCGGCGGTAGTCGCTGGCGGTGTTTCAGCAAGCGAACGCAGCACCTTGTCACTACACACGGCTTGATCTGCCTGTCCTGATACCCGCGCAATGGCCGAACGCCAATCGCGGAACGGAATCATCGGGTCTGGTGGAAGTCGGCTGCGTGTCGGGGGAGGGGCGGGAACATCCTCGGCGGTGCTGTCGGTGACGGCTTGCAACCATCGGCTGGGTGCGACGGCCTTGCGTTGGCGCTGCGCACAATGCGTGATGAGGAGGTTCTGCGCTGCCCGCGTGATGGCGACATAGAACAGCCGGGCTTCCTCTGCCAACTGTGCCTGCGAGGACGAAGAGCCGTGTGGCACCAGCCCTTCCTCAGCCCCCGTGATGACGACGCCCCACCACTCGCGACCCTTCGCTGCGTGAAAGGTGAGCAGCGCGACGGCGTCGCGAAAGTCGGTTGGCTCCAGATCGTCGAACGGATCGCGACGCTCGACCCAACCTCGAAACAGACCGGGCTCGCCAGAGGTGAGGTACCTGTCGGCCTCTTCTGCCACTCGCCGAGTCAGGTCGTCGCCGTCGACAAAGGTGGTGTCGACCCAGATGGCGAGCTGCTCGCGGCTGGTGCATCGATACGCGGCTCGCAACGCAACGTCGAGAGGTGAGCGACCGTTGCTGCGTTCGGTCTCGATGCCGAACTTGGTCAGCGTCTGCTGCAGCACGGTGAGCTGTTCGTTCGTGCGCGCCAACACAGCCAGGTCGCGCCCACGGTGATGGTGCAGCAGCCCGCGGATGTGACGGGCGACGGCCTCCGCTTCCTCGAAATCGTCGGCCACCTGCTGAACGACGACGGTCGCGGCACCGGGCTGGCGGCTTTCGCTGTTGTCCTGCTGCCCGCTCGCGGCGAGCGCAGCGGCGCCCGCGCGAACCACCTGCGGTGAACACCGGTAGTTGGAGGTGAGGGCTACGACGGTGACACCCGGGTAGCGGACTTCGACCTCAGCAAGCGTGGTGGGGTCGGCGCCGTTCCAGCCGTAGATGGCTTGCCGCGGGTCACCCACCAGGCACAGGTCGAGGCGGCCAGCGCGAAGCGCTTCGAGCATCGCATGCTGGAGTGGGTTGAGGTCTTGCGCCTCATCGACGAACAGGTGGCGGTAGCGCCAGTGAACGCCCAGTGCCCATGCTGTGTCAGTGCGCAATGCCTCGATGGTGTGCACCAGCAGGTCGTCGAAATCGATGACCCCGCGACGGCGCTTGAGACGTTCGTAGGCCGCGACGAAGTCGGCGAATCTGGCCGGAGGGATGGAAGTGCGTCGGCGAGTGATCCGCACGGCGCCCTCGTAACGATCGGCTGGAACCATCCGCGCTCTCGCCCAGTCGAGGTCGGCGAGCGCCGCGTAGGGTTCGATGGCCATCTTCAGTTCACTGAGGACCTCACGAGCCAAACGGGTTCGGTCGTTGGCCACCTGCGGGGGAGCGTGGTTGGCGGCAAGCGCGCGGTCGCGCAGCAAACGTAGGGCCACGCCGTGAAATGTCCCGGCTTCGATGGGTTCGCGAATCTCCAGCTTGCGCAGACGCCGCTTGAGTTCTGCCGCGGCATCGCGCGTGAACGTGAGCGCCAGCACGTGTTGCGACATCGCGGTGCCGTTCGCTACCCGATATGCAATTCGCCGAGTGAGCACGGTGGTCTTGCCCGAGCCAGCCGCAGCCACGATGGCAAGCGGCGCCGCCGTGGTGGTGACGGCCTCGCGCTGTTCTGCATCGAGGCCATGCAACATCGGGTCGGCGGGCACAGCCGCCACGATAGAGGTTGGGTGTGATGCAGTTACCCCCGGCTCTCGGGAGCGAGCGCTACAGTGCCCCACATGCCGTACCCGAAGAAGAACCTCAACAGCAGTGAGACCATTGCACTCGACATGCACCCCCACTGGTGGTACTTCGCTCAGCCGGCCGCAGCGCTGGTCGGCAGCATCGTCATCGGCATCGTCGTGCTGTCCAAGACCGAGTCGGGCGACACGGCTGGCAAGGCTGCACGGCTCGCAACGGTGGCGCTGCTCGTCATCACGGCGCTGTGGCTGATCGGCCGTTTCCTGAAGTGGCTCACGACCAACTTCGTCATCACCTCTCAGCGCATCATCTTCCGACAGGGTGTCTTCGCAAAGAGCGGCATCGAGATTCCCCTCGAGCGCGTCAACAACGTGAACTTCAATCAGGGCGTGTTCGAGCGCATCCTGGGCGCCGGCGATCTGCTCATCGAGTCTGGCGGAGAGGACGG
>JANOYI010000129.1:0-7302 GCA_031428795.1 Ilumatobacteraceae bacterium
CGCTCGTCGCCGCGAGGCGCCCCGTCACCGAGCGCGAGGAGTACGAGCGACGGGCGTGTCGGGGTGGGATGCCGCTCGCTGTTCGCGCGACCGATCGTCAGCGTGCCAACTTCTACCGTTCCTACCTCGGTGCGTCGCTCGCGCGGGACGTCCTCGATCTGTCACGGGTGCGCCAGATCAACGTCTTGCCGCGACTGATGGAGCGCCTCACGGCACAGACCGGGCAAGTGCTCAACGTCGTCAAGGCGGCCACCGCCGCCGGGATCGAGGCGCGGTCTGCTGACAACTACACCCGCCTCCTCGAAGCGCTGTTTCTTATCCGCCGTCTCCCGGCATGGGGGCGCACGCTGCGATCCAGAACGGCGCATTCGCCGAAGCTGCACGTCGTCGACTCCGGACTCGCTGCGTACCTGCTCGGGATCACGCCCGAGAAGCTCGCCCGGCGCAACCCGTCCGCTCTCGCCGAGTTCGGTCACCTGTTCGAGACGTTCGTGGTCGGCGAACTCCTCAAGCAGGCTTCCTGGCGCGACGATGTCCGTGAGCTCGGTCATTGGCGAACCCACGACGGCCAGGAGGTCGATCTCGTTGCCGAGACGCTCGACGGCACCGTTGTCGGTTTCGAGATCAAGGCAGGCCGCGAAGTCGACACCAAGTCGCTCCGCGGTCTCGTCGCTCTGCGTGACAGCCTCGGCGACCAGTTCCGCGCCGGCTACTTCCTCAACACTGGCAGCGAGGCCTACCAGATCGACGACCGGATCCATGTCTGCCCCATCGACCGGCTATGGCAGACCAACGGCACCCGGATCAAGCGGGGCACGGTCGGGCGGAGGACGACGGAAATGTAACGAGATGTAACGAGTCGGTCGTGACATTCCGGTGCGGTTCGGATCGTCGCTACCGTGAGACCGATGCTCGTCGCTGACCTCCGCCACTTCCTCGACATGCCGGACGATGCGCCGGCGCCCGCAAAGCGGCTCGGTCTGCAACTGTCGGCAATCGTGCGGGCAGCGACTGCTCGACCGACGGGCAGCGGCGCGAGGTCGGCGATCGGTTGCACGCGTCGGCCGGGGCGTCGACCGTGCGAAGGGTTGATCATGGTCTTTCGCCGCACGAGCGGCGAGATCGCATGGAGCTGTGACGTGTGCGGTGATGAGGGCGCGATCAGCGGCTGGAAAGGATCACCAGCCGACGTGTCAGGTCTCGACGACAGCTATGCCGAAGGCGACATGGTCACCCTGCTCATCGCCCGTGAACTGGTCGAGGTGATCCAGGACGTGTTGCTGCTCGATGACGCGTGTGAGCTGCTCGTCGCACGCGCCGAAGGCGTCGCTGCGGGGGTCGTCCTGACGGGCCGGACAGGTGCGTTCGAGGAGCTGGCGGAGTACGTCGCGTCCGAGGCGAATGCTGAGACAAGTCGCCGGCGCACGCGCCTGCTCGACGAGGCGTGCACGGCCGTTTTGGTCCGGTCGGCCGCCGATTCTCATCGCGATTGGGAAGGCTGAGCACCACGCCCTCTACCAGCCGACGAGGAAGTGGTCCTCTGGCAACACTGGGGGATTCAGTGTCTGGCGGCCTCGAACGAGAGGGCCCTGCGGTTGGTGATGCCGAGCTTTGTGAAGACCCGCGACAGGTGGGTCTTGACCGTTTCCGGCGACATCAGTAGTTCGGTGCCGACCTCTCGGTTGGTCTTGCCATTGGCGACCAGTTCGGCAACTCGGGTTTCAGTGGGAGTCAGCGAGGCCCAGCCAATCGATTCCTTGGCATGGCTGCTGCGTTGGCGAAGGGCGAACGCGGCGGCGGCAGGGAGAGTGAGCAGTCGTCCCTCGGCGAGTGCATCGTCGGCCTTATCGCCGAGGTCTGCGCGAATCGCCACCAGCGAGGCCTCGATCGCTCGCTCCACGATAGGAAGTTGGAACGGCTGACGCTCCTCGCGGAATGCCTTGCACGCCCCAAGTATTCGTGCGGCGCCTCGTGAATCGCCATCGGCAACAAGCACTCGCGCGACTTGTTCAAGAGCGACAAGTGCGCCGCTCCACGCGTCGTCGGCGACGTAAGCACGTAGCGCTTGGTCGACAAGCGCCGCTGCCGATGACAGATCTCCTGACCTCAACGAGGTTTCGGAACGAGCCAATTGATCGTCGCGCAAACGAACTTCGACTGGCGGGCTTCGTCAGTTCGTTCTCGATGTCGTCCAATGGCGGCTCGTCGCTGAACAGGCCCATCGAGGCAACGATGCAGCGAGCGTTCGCAGCCAGTGGGATGAGGCCGCCTTCGTCCGCCACGGCTGCGGCCCGGCTCAAGGAAACCAGCCCTTCATCCGTGGCTCCGACGTAGAGGCCGGTGACGCCGTAGACGTACCATGCAATGGCGAGCGGGTCGCCGGTCACGATTGTGGTCAGTTCTCGTGAGAGTTCGTGGTAGCGGACGATTCGCCCGGTTTCGAAGGGGATCATCGGTGAGATCGCGTCGATCAATCGAGCGGCGAGGTCCGGATCGTTGGCGATCAGCCAGCTACAGGCGCTGTACGTGTTGGCGTCGTCGGCGCGGAGGGCTTCGACGAAGTCGCCGGCGTGACCTGATCGGAGGACGTCGCGTTTGGTGACGAGTGATGTTGCGAACCAGCGGGCATGAGCTTCGATGGTCCGTGCGGCTTCGGTGGTGTTAGCAGCGAGCAGTCTGGTGCTGAAGTGGCGGATCGTCTCGAGCAGGCGGAACCGGGCGCCGATCGGGGTGTCGTCGGCTTGGACGAGTGAGTGTCCCACCAGTTGATCGAGCCGGTCGAAGACGTGGTATCCGTCGAGCAGTGCGTCCGCACAGACACCTTCGGCAGCTTCCAAAGTGAACCCGCCAACAAAAACCGAGAGCCGTTGCAGCAAGAGTTGCTCGTCCGTGCCGAGCAGGTCGAAGCTCCACGCAATCGAAGCTTCCAGGGTCTGCTGGCGGGGCATCACCGAAGTCGAACCTCCGGTGAGGAGACGAAACGAGTCGGTCAGACCGGCCAAGATCTGGGTAGGGGGCAGCATCCGGCTGCGTGCTGCGGCCAGTTCGATCGCGAGTGGCAAACCGTCGAGGCGAGTGCAGATCTCGGCCACCGCTGGCGCGTTGTGCTCGTCGAGCACGAATGACGGTCGTGCCCGGCGGGCGCGGTCAATGAACAGGGTCACGGCGTCATACTGCGACAAGGTGCCCACATCGACCGCTGCACCAGCGATCGGCAAACTCATCGGCGGCACGCGCCATGAGAGCTCGCCGGGCAGGTCCAGCATCGATCTGCTCGTTGCCAGAATGTGCAGGTTGCGGCATCCGGCGAGCAACGACATCGACAGCGCACGAGCGGCTTCGAGAACGTGCTCGCAGTTGTCGAGCACAAGCAGAACCGGGCGATCGCCGATTCGCTTGATGATCGCGTCTGTCAGCTGAGGTCCGGTGGTTCGAAGCCCGACCGCTACGGCCACTGCGTTCTCCAACTCGGAGGAACCCAACGGCGCTAACTCCACCCACCACACACCCGCAGGGAACCGCTCGAGCACTTCGGCACCGACTTGCTGAGCGAGCCGTGTCTTACCCGCACCACCAGATCCGGTCGCTGTCACGACACGTTCTTCGCTCACCAACCGGGCCAGGGTCGCGATCTCGCCGAGACGGCCGATGAACGGGGTCAGACTCGTTGGCAGGTTGTGCGGTGTCGTGACTGCAGATGTCAGCGGGGCGAATTCGTCCTCCAAATCGCGGTGCAACAGTTGCCACACCAGTTCGGGACGGCCGAGATCACGAAGTGGGTACTCGCCGAGTGCGTGGAGCTCGATCTCGTCTCCCAACTGATCGACCGCAAGATCCCGAGTCGCATTGGACACCAGAACCTGACCGCCGTGGCCAAGCCCGCGCAGCCGGGCCGTGCGGATGATCGCTTGGCCGGCATAGTTGGCCGAGTCACGCAGCTGGGCTTCGCCGGTGTGTACGGCCATCCGAACCCGCAGCGGCTGGATGGTCGGCCATGATTCGGCGGCCAGCGCGAGTTGAGCGTCTCGCGCGGCACGCAGAGCATCCGACGGTCTGGCAAACGCAGCAACGATCGAGTCGCCCTCGCCCTGCTCCTGTGGACGAACCCCGCCATGGCCTGCGATGACACCATCGAGGATTTCGACATGGCGGGAAACGGCGGAGCGCATGTTGTCGGCTGTCTCTGTGCTCCACAGCCGTGTGGATCCTTCGACATCGGTGAGCAAGAACGTCACCGTGCCCACCGGCAATGAGAATGCGGCCTCCGGACTGCTCACGCCGTTAGGACCCCAACGCATCGGACCCTGCAACGGCGCCAAAACCGCAGCTGCATCGGATCGGCAGAACAAGGTCGCATCAGGCGTCATTCTTTTCATAGTCCGACGGAAGGAAATCCGACGCATCCCCCAACCGGGTGACGGCACCGGGGGACCGCCAACCGCCGACGAATCCGTGTTCCTTGAGCGGAGCTCCCAATGTGTGTCACCGACCCTTCGCGACGGCTCGGGCGATGAAGTCGTTGGCCCATGTGACAGCGGCGGTGACGTTGTCGATGACGTTCAGGCCGGAGGCTGCTTGGGTGTAGATGGTCTCCCATCGGCGGTATTGGACAACGGTGGGCGGCCAGTCGTGCCCTTGGCGCGCGGTGAACAGCCGCTCGGCTCTTGCCGGCTTGCCAGCCACGGGCGATGACGGCGGGGGTTGGCGAAGTGCCAGACCGTGCTCACCGGTTGGCTCGACGCCGCCCGCGGGCGATCTCCGAGCTCGAACATTCCGACGACGTGCGCGTTCCGGTGCTGTTCAGAGGCTGCAGGAGCCCAAGCCGTGGACTCCCTGTTGGGTGAGTTCAGCCACCAGCTGGCGTGTGTCGATGGCCTGGACGCTGCATCCCGCGGTGAGTGCGAGCGCGGCTGCGGTGCCTGTGGCTTGGCCCATGGCGATGCACTGCGGCATGCCGCGTACCGAGGCGAACGCGACCGGGTCCGCCGACACGATGCGGCCGGCGAACATCAGGTTGGTCACGTCTTTGGGGACGAGCGACCGGAACGGGATCGTGTAGTAGTCACCCTCGGGAACGCTCGAGTCGTGGGTCATGCCGGTGGCGGCGCGCATCACGTCGTCGACCGGGTTGTCGCAGCAGACGATCGCGTCGTCGAACTTCGCACCTCGTGCAAGGTCGGCTCCGGTGATCTGGTACATCCCTTCGAGCTTGCGGGTCTCACGCACACCGACGGTCGGGGACAGCTGCGTCATGTACGCCGTCGCGAAGCCGGGCACGTAGGTCTGGAGGAAGCGGGCCAGTTGCAGGCATCGACGACGGCCCTCCTGTGTGGCGCGGGCGACCGCAGAAGGGTCGGTGCCATCGACACCGCGCACGTGGACCGAGTTGCAGAACACGGCTCCGTGATGGAAGCCCTTCATCAGGTAGAGCTTGGCCAGGTCGGGGTGCAGACGCCCCTGTGCGATACCGACCGCTGCGAACCGGGTGAAGTACGGATCGGGTTCGGCAAAGGCGAGATCCCAGTCGACTCCGATCATGAAGAACGACGCCGTGACACCCATCATGTTGCCCCCGTGGTCGCCGACCGTGAACGGCACGCCGGCCTTCGCTGCAATGTCACCGTCGCCGGAGCATTCGATCACGATCTTCGGGGTGATCAAGAACGGGCCGCGACGGTCGAAGCACTCGATGGTCCCGATCCTTGATCCGTCCATGATGGGTGAGATCGCCGTCGTGTTGAGGCGTACGTCCACCCTGGCATCGTCGAGCATCTCGAACATGGTGAGCGTCGCAACGTCGTGGTCGTACACGATCTCGGGGCCGAAGTTCTCGAGCGCGCACGGTCGCTTCTCCGCCGCAGGCGGCTGCATAGTCGCAAGCCGCAACGTGAGCTCCTCGGTCAGGCCGCCGATGATTCGATCGACCGGATAGGCGCCACCCCACGGCATCCCCGGACAGAACGCCATCACACCGCCGATCTTGCTCGACGACTCCAACAACACGACATCGAGACCCCGGCGACCAGCCGACACCGCAGCACCGAACCCCGCCGTTCCACCACCCACCACCACGACGTCGGATTCCACCCGCCGAGCAATGCTGAGTTCTTTGCGCATGACTCGGAACCTACTCGGCCGGTCGTTGTTGACGAATTGCCATCGACGAAGTCCGCGACTCCAGGGTGGATTGGTGCTGTGCGGCCGGGAGGAGCAGTTCGGCGTTACGAACGAAGACGCCTCGACGGCATCGTCGCCGAGGGGCTCGATGTCGCCGGCAAGACGGCCGATGGGGTCGGTGCCACCTTCGGGGTGAGGGAAGTCGGTGGAGAACGCGTAGATCTCGGGCATGCCGTAACGCTGGATCTGACGGGCGGTGCGCTCCCAGAAGAACGGCGTCACTCGGATCTGGTCGACGAAGACTTCGGTGGGGCGGCGCTTCAGCCCCGGGTCTGGTCTGCACGTCGGGGTTGCGGTGCTGACCCGACTCGAGATCTCGTTGGACGATCGGCCGAAAGGCCGTGTCGTCCAGGTTTCTCCGCTTGAGCCCGTCCATCATCGAGGCGAATCGCGAGATCCCAACGGCGACCACGAGCCCGCCCGGACGGACAATGCGTCGCGCCTCGGCAAGGGCGCAGGCGCGATCTGATGCTTCAGTGGACCCCGATTCACGGTCCGACGTCAGTCAGTGTGCCGCAGGTCACCTCGATCTCCGTACTCCAGCCTCGTTGGGCGTGGGAGTGCCCCTGACCTGGGAGTGTCTGAACAACTTGTTGCTCGCAACTCGGCGAGCCCGACGGACTCGGGGGGTTGGTTGTCGGTGGTGCGGTGCGGGGATGGTCAGGGCGGTGGATACTGGACTGAGCAGGGGGCGAGTGATCGTCCTCGGGACATGTAGGCCGACAGACCACGTCGAGGCTTCGGTCCTGAACCAGTGAGGTGACTGCGATGTATTTCAATGATCGACGCTCCAATTCGACCTTCTCGGCCGAGTCCGGTTCTGTGTTGCCGCCCGATTCGGACAATGATCAGCAAGGCCACGGTGGCGATCGGTTGTACCGCGTTGTGCGCGCCGTCGTTTCTCTGTTCTATCGTGCGGGCTGCCGTGTGCGAACCGAAGGTCTCGACAACGTCCCCATCGATGGCCCGGTGATCCTGGCGGCAAACCACATGTCATTCTTCGACTCGGTGGTGTTGACCCTGTCAGTGCCACGACGCACAAGGTTCGTTGGCAAAGCGGAGTATCTCGATAGTTGGAAGACACGCTTTGTGTTTCCGGCGCTCGGGATGATTCCGATCAGGCGC
>JANOYI010000130.1:0-10715 GCA_031428795.1 Ilumatobacteraceae bacterium
GCGAGTCCGCTCGTCTGCGTCGACCCCCTCCAGCGTCGTGACACTGCGACCGGCGACCTTGTCCACCGAGTAGGTGCACGAGATCTGCACCTTGCCGTCGATCATCACTGTGCAGCAGCCGCACTGGCCCTGCGGCGAGCACCCGTCCTTCGCGGACGTGACGTCCAGTTCCTCGCGCAGAGCAGCGAGAAGGTGTGGGTGGTCGGAGCGCACCGAGACCGGAGCCCCATTGAGGATGAACTCGGTCGTTGCGTTCACGGTCGTCACGTTTTACATTTTGTCAAAGTCGCAGCCTGATTGCGAGGCTCTTGCAAAATGAAATGTTGCGAGTGTGTTCGCCAACAACGGTCACGGCTCGTCACACGAGGCGGATGAGGGCTGTCAGACCGACCACAACGATGAGGCCGCGGAGTGCCTTCGGGTTCAGGCGGCGGCCGTACCTGGCGCCCATCTGGGCACCGATGGTCGAGCCGACGGCGATGACACCAACGACCTTCCAATCGACGTCGGTCGTTGCGATGAACACCACTGCCGCGACTGCGTTGACCGTGAGCGCGAGCACGTTCTTGCAGCCGTTGATTCGCTGCAGTGTTTCGTTCAGGAAGATGCCGAGGACGGCCATCAGGATGATGCCCTGCGCGGCACCGAAGTAGCCGCCGTAGATACCTGCCGCCACCACAAGAGCCTGCAGCCCCGGCGTGACGTCGCGATGATCCACGCCACCAGCAACACGGCGAGCCGCCAGCCTGCGAGAGATCGTCGGGCCAGCGACCACCAGGATCAAGGCAATTGCGACGAGGAACACGACCACCTTGTCGAACACATCGCTGGGCAAGGTGAGCAGCAACGTGGCGCCGGTAGCTGCGCCGATCACCGACGCAGGGACCAGGCGACGCAGCCGCGCCGATTGGCCGATCAGCTCGCGTCGATAGCCGTACACGCCGGAGAGCGACCCGGGAACCAGTCCGATGTTGTTGGACACGTTGGCCAGCAGCGGCGGATAGCCGAGCGCGACCAACGTGGGGAACGTGATCAACGAGCCTGACCCGACGATGGTGTTGATCGTGCCAGCGGCCATGCCCGCGAAGAGGATGATGATTGCGTCGGTCAGCGACATATCAGTCGTTCAGCAGCCACGTCGGTTGGTGATCCAGTCTCAATCGGGGAGCACCACGCCGCGCTGCGACGTAATGCGGCCGTAGACCTCGGGGCGGCGGTACCTGTCGAAGTCGAACAGCGTGTCCTTGTACTTCGCACACCAGTCCAAGTCGCAGCGAGCGACGATGACCTCGTCGTCGGTGGTGAGTGTCTGCGCCACGATCTGGCCGCTCGGCGCAACGATCATCGACTGACCCAACGAGTCGACACCTTCTTCGACACCACCCTTGGCGACGCCGACCACCCAGGTGCCATTTTGATAGGCGCCACTTTGCATGACGAGCGCGTTGTGGAAACCCTGCAAGATGTCTTGGCTGGGGTCGGGCACGTAGTGGATGGGCGTGTTGTAACCGATCAACACCAACTCGACACCCTGCAGGCCCATCACGCGGTAGGTCTCGGGCCAGCGACGGTCGTTGCAAATGGCCATGCCGACGATGCCGCCAAATGCACGCGAGACGCCGAAGCCATCGGGGCTGGGCTCGAAGTAGTAACGCTCGGCGTGCTGGAAAGGCCGATCGGGTTCGTGATGCTCGTGCCCAGGAATGTGAGTCTTGCGATAGGTGGCCACGATGGTGCCATCGCGTTCGACAAGCGTCTGCACGTTCCAGCGGTGAACCGTGCCGTCAGCGCGCTCGTCGAGATGCGCGTACCCGAGGCAGAAACCGACGCCTAGTCGCTTGGCCTCGTCGAACAACGGCTGAGTGGCCGCGTTTGGCATATTGCGCTCGTACCAATGGTCGGCGCGCGTGATGTCGTCAACAAACCACCGTGGGAAGAAAGTGGTGAGCGCCAACTCCGGATACACCACAAGCTCGGCGCCCATCGAGTGCGCCTGATGCAACATTGCGATCAACCGGGCCACCACCTGCTCACGGGTGTGTTCCTTTTGCACCGGCCCCATCTGGGCAGCAGCGACGACGAGGTGGCGGGGCATTCCCGAAACGCTAACGGCCTGACGGCGCGCTCGGATCGATACCGCGGCGAGCTTGCGTCTACGGTTCGCCACATGGCTGATCTCACCGTGGAAGAGTTCGAAGCGAGCGCCCGTGCGTTTCTCGAGGCGAATGTCGCCCGCAAGGAATCCGACAAGAAGTTCGTGTGGGGCGAGGGCCCAGACATGGTGGCCGTCTTCGAGGAAAAGGACCGCGACACCGAGCTGGCCGACGTGGCCGTTGCCTGTGATTGGCGGCGCAAGAAGTTCGACGCCGGCTTCGGCTGGATCACCGGACCCACGCAGTTCGGCGGCGCCGCGCTCACCAGTGCGCACGAGCGTGCGTATCAACGGCTGGAAGCCCAGTTCGAGATCCCCAGCCAGAGTCCGTTCGTCATCGGCCTCGGCATGGTGGCACCGACGATCCTCGCTCACGGCAGCGACGTGGCCAAGGACCTCTACCTCAAGCAGATGTATCGGGCCGACATCGTCGGCTGCCAACTGTTCAGCGAGCCCGGCGCCGGTAGCGACCTTGCCAGCCTGCAGACCAAGGCCGTCCGCGACGGCGAAGAGTGGATCATCACCGGTCAGAAGGTGTGGACCACCGGCGCACAGTTCAGCGACCTGGGTGAAGTCATTGCTCGCACAGACGCCGACATGCCCAAGCACAAGGGTCTTACCGGCTTCATCGTCGACATGCACGCACCGGGCGTGGAAGTTCGTCCGCTGCGCCAGATGACTGGCGGCGCCAGCTTCAACGAAGTGTTCTTCAACGAGGTACGCGTTCGTGATGATCATCGCCTTGGCGATGTCAACAATGGCTGGAACGTCGCCCTCACGACGCTGATGAACGAGCGTGCCGCTATCGGCGCGGGTGGCGGCGGTGGCGGCGGCATCAACATGTACACGCGTGTGACCGAGATGGTTCGCCACTTCGGACTGGACAAGGACCTGCTGGTTCGCAACGAGCTGGCCAACCTTCTGATTCACCAGAAGGTCGCTGGCTACAACAACCAGCGCGCCATGGACAAGATCAAGGCCGGCCAGTTGCCCGGTCCGGAGATGAGCATCGCCAAGCTCGCCGGCACGCTCAACAGCCTGCGCCTGTGCGACTTCGTGTCGAAGGTGCTCGGCCCCAGGCTGATCGCCGACACCGGCGAATGGGGCACCTACGCGTGGAGCGCGCTCATCCTCGGCACCCCTGGCGGTCGTATCGCCGGCGGCAGCGACGAGATCATGCGCAACATCGTCGGCGAGCGAGTGTTGGGCCTGCCCAAGGATCTCGGCATTGACAGCAAGTCGCCATTCAAGGACCTCAAGGTCGGCACCCAGAAGGACTGATCCTCGGCGTCGCGTTTGTCGGCTGTCCAATTGCGCGACACTTCTGCGGATGGGGGCATTTCGAACGGACTGGGACACCGCGGCGAATCTGCGGTACGACGTGTGGACGACGACCAACGGCGGGGAGGTGGTCCCTGGCGTTCTGTCACCGTTTACGGCCACGTTCTACAACGAGTTGGATTCGCGCACGATGACCGCGCTGATGAAGCCGTATGCGTCCGGTCATCGGGTGAAGGTGGCCAAGCCGCCGGTTGCCAACTTCTTCGGCATCACCGCTGGTCGGCTGACGCTCAACGTTGGGTTCTCGGTTGCCGCAATGAGCTGCCTCGACCCGGACATCGCAGCCGCGATGGCGGGGCAGTTCTTCCAGGGCAGCGACGACGCGCTGCGCTATCTGATGACGCCGCCCGCAGCGGAGGTTGCCGCGACGATGATCGTGGCCACTGCCCAGCGCGAGGCAGCTGAATTCGAGTCGCGTGCAGCGCAGGAAGACCTCTACACCGCACGGCTGAGCGGACAGGGTGCAATCGATCGCGAGCTGCCGCTGAAGGCTGCGTGGAAGTGCTTCAACGACCTCGTTCCATCAACAATTGAACTGCTGAATCGACACTTGATGGTGTCGACAGCGGCGGGCGAGATGTCGGTCCGGCTCGCGGGCGTTATCGATGCCGGTGGTGGCGACCCGAACGCGATCGTGGGGTTGTGTAGCGGTCTCGGCAATGTGGAGAGTTCGCTGCCCGCGCTGCGTTTGTACGACTTGGCGATGGTCGCCCGGCGGTACGCCAGCGTGAAGAAAGTCCTGCTGTCCGGCGACACCGCTGCAGTGGTAGCCCTGCTCGCTGCGCCACCGGATAAGGGGTGGGAAGCCTTCGCCGATGAGTTCGACGAGTTCATTCACCGCTACGGCTTCCGAGTGCAGGGCGAAGCCGACCCGACCGTGGCGGACTGGAGCGAGAACCCGACCTTCGTCATCTCGCAGGTGAAGTCGATGATGGGCCTCAAGCCCAACGAGTCGCCGGCCGCGCACCAAAAGGCTGCGGCCGCCTCACGGGTGAAGTTGGAGAAGTCGGTGCGTGCCGGTCTGGGCGCCGAGTTCCGCCCAGCCTTCGATTCAGCGCTGGTGCAGGCGCAACGCTTCACCGCCATGCGCGAGCTGACAAAGGCAGTGTGGGTGCTGGGCACGCGCCGGCTGCGACCGCCGTTGCTTGCCATCGCCGACGGTCTGGTTGCTGCCGGCCGCATTCGCCGGGCCGACGACATGGTGTACCTGAAGTACCGCGAGGTGGAGGCACTGGCGAAAGGCAAGCCAGTCGACGAAGTCGCAGCGCTGATAGCCGCTCGCAAGAAGCAGCGCAAGCAGGCGGAGGACTACACGCTGCCCGACGCCTGGGTGGGTTCGGTCGTGCCCGCGAAACGGGCAAAGGTAGTGGCGACGAAGTCGTTGACCGGTTTGGGTGTCAGCGGCGGGGTCGCAACTGGGCGGGCGCGCATCATCCTCAATACAGAGGCTGCGTTCGAGCGCGAAATCGAGCCCGGCGACATCCTCGTTGCCCCGTTCACCGACACCCCGTGGACACCGCTGTTCATTCCGGCCGCCGCCATCGTGGTCGAGACCGGCGGCATGCTGTCCCACGCCGCCACCGTCGCCCGCGAGTTCGGTATCCCCTGCGTCGTCCTGGTCCACGACGCCACAAGGATCATCGGCGAAGGCGACACCGTGAAGGTC
Source organism: Ilumatobacteraceae bacterium (assembly GCA_031428795.1). Taxonomy (GTDB): domain Bacteria; phylum Actinomycetota; class Acidimicrobiia; order Acidimicrobiales; family Ilumatobacteraceae; genus UBA668. The sequence goes on from JANOYI010000130.1 coordinate 5,160, forward strand.
GACGGCACCACCGGCAAGGTCACGATCCTGAAGAAGGCATAGGCCTCATCGTCGGCAGAGTGGTTGGCAAACCGTCAACTATAAGTCTGGCAGATCGTCAGTTTGGTGCTGGCAAATCGTCAGTCTAACCTCTGGCAAATCGTCAGTCGACACGCTACAGTCATCGATGTGACCTACCGCCTGCGCCACCTTGAGGGAGTCATCGCTGACGCCCTCGCTGATACGCGGGTCGTCATCGTGAACGGGGCCAGGCAGGCGGGCAAGAGCACCGCCGTGCACCGCTTGGTTCGCGATCGACCTGGAGTGCTCGAACGCAAACTTGATCGACCGAATGATCTGAGTGCCGCACGGCTCGATCCCACCGAGTTCGTCAATCACGACGGACTTCTCGTGATCGACGAAGTGCAGCGGGCACCGGAACTCATCCTGCCGATCAAGGCCCGAGTCGATGTGGACAACCGGGCGGGGCAGTTTCTTCTCACCGGGTCAGCACGCCTACTGGGCCTGCGGACGCTGCCCGATGCACTGGTGGGTCGCTCGGAGACAATCGAACTGTGGCCTTTCGCCCAAGGCGAGATTGACGGGAGGCCAGATCGTTTCGTCGACACCGTGTTCGACCCCAAGGCGACCCTCGCAACTGCCGCGACCCTCAGCCGCTCTGACTACCTGGACCGCGTCGTGCGTGGCGGCTTTCCCGAGGCAGTCGAACGCAGCGGTAACCGGCGGGCGCGATTCTTCGAGTCCTACGCGCGCGACCTGATCGATCGTGACGTCATACAACTCGGCGACATACAACGACGCGACGACTTGGCGCGACTCCTTTCGATCCTCGCCGACAGGGCAGCTACACCGCTGTCAGTCGACGCCATTGCGAACGGGTTGGCGATCAGCAAGAACACCGTCGAGCGATACATCGTGCTCTTCGAGGAAGTCTTTCTGGTAAAGCGAATCCCTGCGTGGACGAACTCCGCAACGACTCGAGCGACTCGAGCGCGAAAGCTGGTTTTTGTCGACTCAGGGATGTGCGCCCACCTCGCTGGATTCAGCGCCGAGCGACTCCACCGCGACCCTGCCCGAAGCGGATCCCTCGTCGAATCGTTCGTGATCAGCGAGGTCATGCGACAGCTCGCCTGGTCCCACACATTCGCTCGGCTCTACCACTACAGGACTAGGGACGGCGAAGAAGTCGACGCAGTGATCGAACACCACGACGGCCGTGTCGTGGGCATCGAAGTGAAGGCGTCGAGTTCGGTGTCAGGCGACGATGTTCGGCATCTTCGCCACCTACGTTCGAAGGCGGGCGAAAACTTTCACCTCGGCGTACTGCTGTACACCGGCACCGAGGTCCTCCCCATGGGAGACCGTCTGATTGCGGCGCCCATCGACTCGCTGTGGGAAAGCGGCTTGACCGACACCTCCTGAGCGGCGCGACCTTACCCAGCCGACGGTATTCCGCACACTGATGACAGAGCCAGCACCCGATGTAGACTCGTTGTATGACAAATTCGTCTACAACAATCCGAGTGAGCGCCGAACAACGGGATCGGCTCCGCGGCCTCGCCGAGGATCGCGACGCCACGATGGCCGAGACCTTGGACGCTGCGCTGGAGTCCCTGCGCCGGGAGCGCTTCTACGAGGAGATGGCGTCGGCGGAGCAGCGGCTCCGCACCGACCCTGTGGCGTGGGCCACCTACGTGCTCGAGCGCGATGCCTGGCTGAATCCCGATGTGGCGGCATCATGAACTTCGGTGACATCGTCACCGTCGACTTCGGCACGCCGATCGGATCTGAGGCGGGGTTCACCCGTCCGGCTGTGATCGCCACTGCAGATGGGTTCTTGCGCTTCCGGCCGTCGACGGTGTTCGCCGTTCCGCTCACCACCACGTTGCGGACATTCCCGAGTCATGTCGGCATCGAGCCAGACGAGTTGAACGGACTCGAGGCGTCGAGTTGTGCGCTGGTCGAACAGATGCGAGCAGTCGCTGTCGAGCGGTGCAGCGGGGCTTTGGGCAACGTCGGACCGGTCGTCTCGCACCAGATCCTCGACGTCCTCTCGATGATCATCGGAATGCCATGACGGAGGGGCTCGACCAGTTGGAGCTGCTGCGGTCACGTTCGAAGCTGGCAAGTCGTCAGCCAAGCGCCGGCACAGCGTCAGTGTGGGGGATCGCCCGAGCGACGATTCACCGCTCCATCCGGTAGAGGCGCCAGGTGCCTTCGATGCCCTTCAAGTCGTGCTGACCCTGGTCGGTGAACACCACAGAGCCGCCGAGCATCATGTCGCGCACCGTCGAGGTCACCCAGAGGAACCCGGGCTCACCCGCGTGTTCCACCCGGGCAGCAAGGTTCACTGCGATGCCGGAGATGTCGCCGTCTTCGCGCACCTCGACCTCACCTGCGTGCACGCCGGCGCGGATGGAGATGCCGATTCCGGCGAGCGACTCGATCAGCTGGGCACTGCACTCGACTGCTTGCGACGGCAGGTCGAAGATCGCCAGCAAGCCGTCACCGGTGCTCTTGATCACCCGGCCACCGTTGGCGTCGATGAGCTGGCGAGCAATGCGGTCGTGGCTCTCGAGCAGTTCACGCCACCGGGTGTCGCCGACCAACGCCGAGGCGCTGGTGGAGTTGACGATGTCGGTGAACAACACGGTCGCGAAGCGGCGCGTCGCGGCCGACTGCACGGGGCGACCGAGCACGAACTCGAGGTACGCGTCGAGCAACTGCGTCCAGTTCGGCATGCACCAGGCGAAGTGGTCGTTGCCGGGCATCTCCAAGAAGCGAGCATCGGGAATCAGGTCGGCGAGCAGCCGGCCGATCGCCACAGGGAGCACCGCGTCGCCCTTCACGTGCGTCACGTGCGTCGGCACGGCGATGCGTTCGGGTGCGTCGCCCGGGTCGAGCTGGAACACGCTCTCGATCTGGCGCCGGAAGTCGCGCGGACTGCACGACAACCGCTGCAGCCGGCCGAACCAGCGGATGACCGACTCGTTGCCGGACTGGCTGGGCAGGAACCAATCCACCATCCGCTCCGGGTTGGAGGGCCAGTCGTCGGCCATCTCGAGGAAGCGGGGAACGGAATCCACCTCCTCCGGGTCGTCGGCGAGCCAGTACTCCCGCAGCCGTCGCCAATACCTCGGGCTGATCGACGAGTTGAGCAGGCCCAGGGTGAGCACGCGCTCCGGGTGTTGCGCAGCGAAGTGTTGCGCCATGAGGCCGCCCTCGGACATGCCGTGGATGTGGGCCTTCTCCCAGCCGACAGCGTCGAGGACGCTGACGATGTCGCCGATGCGCTGATCCGCCGTCGGAGCCTCGTCGAACCGGTCCGACAAGCCGACGCCACGCTTGTCGAACAGCACCGCGGTGACGTGCTTGCCGAGCCGCTCGAACGTGCGCCGGAACAGCTCGTGCTCCCACGTGATCTCGACGTTGGAGAGCAACCCGGAGACGATGAGCACCGGCGGCCCGTCGCCGAACATCTGGTAGGCGATGCGCGTGCCGTCGGCGTCGGCGTACTGGGTGTCAGGGACTTGCACCCGCGGAGTCTTGCACGGCCCGCACACGACGACGACACGTGCCGAGTAACACAGTGCACGCGCACTGACGGCCGATCTATGGTGACGCCACACCGGGGGCGATGGGGGCTACGTGTCGGAGGATCTGGGAGCGCTGCTGACGGCCGCACGTCGTCGAGAGACCGCGCTCGCCGAGGTGTTGCGCGCGGTGACCTCCGGCGAAGACCTGCAGACCGTTCTGATCGGCATCGCCGAGGCCGCGTCAGGGCTGTTCGACGCGAAGACCGCTGGTGTGTTCGTGCTCGAAGGCGGCGAGATCGGGATGTACGCCGAGTTCACAACGCCTGAGGGCGAATCGGTGCGGGGTCGCTGGCCGCGCCCCAACGACCAGACATCATCGCTGGCAGAGGTCCTGCGCGAGCGTTCGGTGGTCCGCTTCGACGACCAGTCGGCGCTCGGCGACGAGTACGCGACGTCGCGTGATGCGGCCAACCTGGTGGGCATCAAATCGTCGGTCTACGTTCCCGTCCCGACGGGAGGCGCAGCGGTCGGCATCTGCGTGTTCCGCGGTGTCATCGACCCGTTCACCGACGACGACGTGGCGTTGCTGCAGTCGTTCGCTGCTCAGGCCGCCAACGCCGTGGAGAGCGCCCGACGCGCCGACGAACTTCGCGAGGCCCTGGAACTGCAGACAGCAACAGCGGACGTGTTGCGCCTGATCAGCGAGCACCCAGGCGACCTGCACACCGTGCTCGACGGCTTGTTGGCCGCTGCGGTGCGCTTGAGCGCTGCCGACAACGCCTCGCTCGCTCGCATCGATGGCGACACGGCGACATATCTCGCAACCACCATGAGCGAGTTCGGCTACCTCGTCGGCAGGTCATGGCCGTTGGCCGACAGCATTGGTTTCGGAGAGGCTGGGGCGCGCAACGAGGTGGCTGCCGTGGCCGACGCGCGAGAGGTGCGCTGGCCCGAGGCACTGAGCGACATGCCCCAGGCCGGGTCGTTGCTGTCGATTCCGCTGTGGGTCGGCGAACGACACTTCGGTCAGATGACGCTGTCGCGGTGGGCTGTCGACCCGTTCAACCAGCATGCCGAACACGTGCTGCGGGCTTTCGCCGACCAAGCGGCGATCGCCATCGGCAACGCGAGGCTGTTCAACGACCTCGACGAGGCGTTGGAGCGCCAGCAGGCGATGACCGAAGTGCTCGATGCGGTCAGCACCGCACGTACCGACCTGCAACCCGTCTTCGATGCCGTGGCGCGGCGTGCTCGGCAACTGTGCGATGGCACAGGCGTACTCGTGATGATCCGACACGAGGACGAACTGCGCCCTGCTGCCGCCGATGGGTTCCGCGATCGCATGGCCGCAGAGCTGATGCCGTCGTCGTACGCGATCGACCGAGCGAGCGCCTCTGGTGAGTGTGCCTTGACCGGCGAGATCGTGCACATCCTTGACTGGACGTTGGTGCCGACCGAGCGGTATGCAGCGTCGGCTGCGCGGCAAGGCTCGCTACGCACGTCGGCGTCGGTGCCCATGAAACGGCACGGCACGGTCATCGGTGTACTCGGGTTCGGTCGCGAGGCGCCCGGTGGTTTCACCGACGCCGAACTCGCGCTGCTGCAGGCGTTTGCCGATCAGGCGGCGATCGCCGTCGACAATGCCCGCCTGCTGCGCGAGATCGAAGACCGCAACGCCGAGCTCGGCGAGTCGCTCGAGTTACAGACGGCCACCAGCGAGGTGTTGCGGTTGATCAGCGACAATCCTGGCGACCTCGCTGCGGTCCTTCGTGGCATCGTCATTCAGGCTGCCGCGCTGTGCGATGCCGACTCGGGCAGCGCCCAGCGCATCGTCGGCGACGAGTTCGAGTTTGTCGCGCTCAGCTCCGAGCTGGGGCAACACTTCATCGGCACTCGACTCCCAGGGCGCCTGGCGACGGCCAACGGCCCCACGTTTGTCACCGACGTTCACGAGGCCGTTCCCGGCCCGATCATCTCTCCCGCACGAAGCCTGCTGAGCGTCCCGCTACGCAGCGGAGAC